>JAVJQK010000048.1 GCA_040218145.1 Sandaracinaceae bacterium
CGAAGCCGTGCTGCTCGAGCGCCCACTTCACGAGCTTGCTGATCTCCCCGTGGAACAGCCGCTTGAAGATCGGCATGTTCGCCATCACCGAAGTCGCGACGAGGTGGATGTGGTTCGGCTCGATCGTGATCTGATGCACGATCACCCCCGTCTTCGCCGCCGCCTCCGAGAGGAAGTACAGGATCCACGCGTGCAGCTGCGGCGCGAACGGCGTCAGAAAGAGCTTCCGACACACGCAACGAATGGTGACCGCGTACGTGGCGGCGGCCTGGATCTTCGCGCGGGGCACATCGCCTACACGAATCAAGATTCGCTCCAGCCACCTCACACGGGAGAATCGACGCTCGAACACCCCGTGTGGCCCCCGATCCGCCGGCGGATGGGTGGCGGAGTGGTGGCGGCCGCCACCCCCAACACCGGCTCGACCGTCCCGAGGCGCGACGGCGAAGCCGAGGCCCTCTGGGGGAAGCGGTGTTCGGCATGGCGCCCCGAGCCCCGTTCGTCCAGCTTCAACCAGGGGTGAAGGCGAGCGTGACGCGCACACGCGCCGGCGCGTGGTCGGGGCTCGAGAAGCGCGCCCGACTGAGCGCGGCGCGCACCAGCGCGGGCAGGGGGCGACTCGTCTCTGCTGGCGCGAGCACCCTCAGCGCCGACACGCGGCCCTCGGGCGACACCTCGAAGCGAGCCTCGACCACGCCCGCGATGCTCGGTTCGTCACGCATGGCGCGCTGGTAGGCCATCCTCAGCTGCGGCAGCAGGCCCGGCAGCTGGGCGCGGAGCGCGGTCGCGGTCGCCGCGCTCCCCTCCACGGTCACGCCTCGCAGGGACGCGGTGCCGCGGATGACCCGCTCCACGAGGAGGGAGAAGGTCTGCACCCACGTCCCGGTCGGCCGTGAGCCTCCGTGCGGAACCGGTACGCGGAGCGCCTCGATGCAAGACCGCACGCCCGCGGGCACACGCGCGTGTCGCGACACCCTCACGCCGGTCACCCGGCCGCGATCGAACCGGAGGCGAAGGCGCAGCCTCTCTCGCGCCCACTCCGGCAGCTCGGTCCCCGTGAGCTCGCGCGCGTAGCACTGCCAGAGTCGCTCACCGAGCAACAGGAAGTCGCGCTCGGTCACCCCCGAGGGTGCGCCGGGCCCCGCGGCGTCTGCATGAAGGCTGTAGCCCCTCGGCTGGGCCTCCGCGACGGGAGCCCAGCACGAGAGCCCGAGGAGCGCGACGATCAGCAGCCGCGGTCGGCGAAGCATGCGGTGATCTCGCCGCGGCACTCACGCATGATGCAGGGCAGATCCGAGCAGGTGCCAGACGCGAACTCGCCGATCGAGCAGTTGATCACGTTGTTCAGGAACGAGCGCGAGTCCGTGCAGGTCAGCGCGAAGCAGTCGATGAGGCAGCTGAAGTCGAAGCCGGGCACGCCGCCGCCGCCGCCGCCGCCGAAGTCGATGCAACCGAAGACGCAGGTGAGGCTCTCGCTGCAGGAGCGGAGCGAGCACATTCCGCAGTCGGCGGGGCAGTTGATGCAGTCCTCGAACCCACCCGCGGACTCGCAACGCATGTTGCCACAGACCGAGCAGACGCCGCAGTCGAGGTTGCAGCTCGCGCAGTTCTCCGTGCCCCTGCAGAGACCGTCGCCACAGCCCGTGCAGCGGCCGCAGTCGTCCTCACAGGTGAAGCAGGTCTCCGACGCGCTCGCGTCGCACATGCCGTCGCCGCAGCGCGGGCAGTCGCCGCAGTCGGGCGCGCAGGTCAGGCAGTCCTCGCCGGCCTCGGGCCGGCAGAAGCCGTCTCCGCAGACCGAGCAGACGCCGCAGTCGGACGGGCAGCTCGAGCAGTCCTCGATGCTGTCGCAGGTGCCATCCCCGCACCGACGGCAGAAGCCACAGTCGCGAGGGCAGCTGGCGCAGTCCTCGGCCCCCGCGCAGGTGCCGTTGCCGCAGGTCTCGCAGAGCCCGCAGTCCATCGGGCACGTGTCGCAGCGCTCCGTCGCCTGACAGGTCCCGTCGCCGCAGAAGCGGCAGCGACCACAGTCCGCCGGGCAGCTCGAGCAGTCCTCGCCGCCGCTGCACGTTCCGTCGCCGCAGGTCTCGCAGCGCCCGCAGTCGGTCGGGCAGCTCGAGCAGTTCTCACCGGTGGAGCAGGCCCCGTCGCCGCAGCGCACGCAGCTGCCGCAGTCGGTCGGGCAGCTGAAGCAGTCCTCGCCCGCGTTGCACTCCCCGTCGCCGCAGGTGTCGCACCGCCCGCAGTCGTCGGGGCAGCTGCGACAACTCTCGGTGTCATCGCACACACCATCCGGGCAGGTCTCGCAGAGCCCGCAGTCGGACGGGCAGATGGTGCAGTCCTCGCCGGCGCCGCAGGTCCCGTCACCGCAACCGCCGCAGGCGCCGCAGTCCATGGGGCAGCTCGAGCACGACTCGCTGAGGCCACACACGCCGTTGCCGCAGATGTCCGGGGGGACGTCCGGACGGATCACGTCGCCGTCGCGCACGCCCGAGTCCATCCCGTCCACGGGCGGATCGACCGGGAGGAAGCTGCGCCCGCAGCCGCCCGACACGAGCAGCAGAGGCAGGAGCAAGATGGAGAGCCAAGCGAAGAGCGTGCGTGCGTTCATGGTGTGGCACGAAGGTAGACCAGGCCCGCGCCGCCATCCAGTTGCGTGCCCGGCCGTGATCCGGCGTGCGCGTGAGATGCCGCACGAGCAGGTGGCTTACGCCGCCCTTACTCCATCTCCGCGAGCTTGTTGTAGAGGGTTCGCCGGCTGATCCCGAGGAGCCGCGCGGCCTGGGTGCGGTTCCCCTCCGCCTTCTCGAGCGCCTCGCGAATGGCCGCGTGCTCCGCCTCCTCGCGGCGATCCAGCAGCGTCTCCCCCGACGGCTTCGCGCTCGCCCGCCGTCGCGGCTGTCGCGCCAGCTCGCGCTCGACGTCGCGGCCGGTGACGACCTCGCCGTCCGTGAACACGACGAGGCGCTCGACGAAGTTCGACAGCTCGCGCACGTTGCCGGGCCAGTCGAGCCCCCGCAGCTGCTCGAGCGCCTCGGGGGCCAGCGCGATGTCCCGGTTCATCCGCTCGGCGATCTCCCGGCAGAAGCGGCGCGCGAGGGCCGGGATGTCGGCGGCTCGCTCTCGCAGCGGAGGCACCCAGATCGGGATCACGTCCAGGCGATAGAACAGGTCTTCCCGAAACGTGCCCTCCTCGACCATCTCGTCGAGATCGCGGTGGGTGGCGGCCACGAAGCGTACGTCGGCGTCGAGCGACTCGGTGCCGCCGAGCCGCTGATACTCCTTCTCCTGCAGCAAGCGAAGAAGCTTGACCTGTACCGACGGGGTCACGTCGCCGATCTCGTCGAGGAAGAGGGTGCCGCCGCTCGCGAGCTCGACGCGACCGGGCTTGCGGTGCGTCGCCCCGGTGAAGGCGCCCTTCTCGTACCCGAACAGCTCGCTCTCGAGCAGGTTCTCCGGGAGCGCGGCGCAGTGGACGGGCACGAACGGCCCGCGCTTCCGGTCGGACGCGGCGTGAATGGCGCGCGCCGCGACCTCCTTGCCGCTCCCGCTCTCGCCGCGGATGAGCACGGTGGAGCTCGCCTTCGCGGCGCGGGCGATGAGCTGCGCGACCTCTTGCATGGCGTCGCTGCCCCCGAGCCACGGCGCGTCCTCCGTGGGCGCGGTGGGGCCCGCGGGCTGCTCGGCCGCGTACCGCGAGGCGCGCAAGGCCTTGTCGACGGTGTAGAGCACCTCGTCGCGGTCGAAGGGCTTGCTCAAGAAGTCGGCCGCGCCCCGCTTCATCGCCTCGACCGCGCGCTCCACCGTGCCGTGCGCGGTGAGCATGATCACCGGCACGCCGGCCGCCCGCTCCGCGAGGGCGTCGAGCAAGGCCATGCCGTCCATGCCGGGCATGCGCAGGTCGGTCAGCACGACGTCGACCGGCGGCAGGTCGAGCGCCGACGACGCGACGCGCGCCAGCGCCTCCTGCGCCGTCGTCACGTGCTCGGCCCGGTGGCCGGCCTGGGACAGGAGCCCCTTCAGGACCACGCCCACCGCGCGGTCGTCGTCGACCACGAGCACCTGCCCCGTCTGCGCTGAGTCACCCACCGGGGGATTCTCCTCGCCGCCCCCGCGCGCATCAAGGGGCGCGTCGGGGGCGGGCTGTGCGACGCTCCACGACGTGCAGAGCCAGCTCGCGCTGAACCTCGCCGGGTGCGCCGCCTTCCTGGGGCTGGCCGCGCTCGCCGTCACGCGCGGCAAGAAGAGCCCGCTCGCGTTCCCCACCGCGCTCCTCTGCGTCGACCTCTTCGCCTACACGAGCCTCGAGGTCCTCGGGAACCTCACCGCCGAGCCGCGCTGGGAGTGGATCGAGAGCGCCGCCGCCGCGTTCGCCGGGCCGCTGCTCTTCCACCTCTCACTGACGTTCGTGGGCGCGCGGCGCGCCCAGCGGGCGGCCCTCGGCCTGAGCTATCTCTACTTCGGAGGCGTGGCCCTCGCCTGTGTCGCGCCGCTCTTCGGCGCCGCGTCACCCGACTTCCCGGGGAGCGATCGCTGGGCGCTGCTGATGCTCGGCGGCATCGCGCCGACCTTCCTGCTCGCGGGCACGTTGCTGGTGCGCCACTACCGACAGAGCGGCAGCGCCGAGGAGCGCGCGCGGACCCTGCTCTTCATCGCCACGCTCGCGATCGGCGTGGGCGGGCCCGCGACGGACCTCGCGGCCATCGCGGGGATGCGCTCGGTCCCCCCGCTCGCCGCGATCGGTCTCCTCATCAGCGCGGTGCTCCTGACGGCGCTGGCTCTACGCATCAAGATGCTGCAAGGCACCCTGCCCCTGCTCCTGACCACGGCGGTGCTCATCGGGCTGGTCGGCGTGGCCGCGCAGCTGCTCGTCTTCCGATGGGCAGGGACGCAGACCGCGCTGCTGGTGCTCGGCACCGTCACCATCACGCTGGTCCTGCTGGGCGCGGCGCGCCTGGTCTGGACGGCCTGGGCCGAGCACCGCGAGCGCACGGCCCAGCTCACGACGCTCGGCCGCCTCGGCGCGCAGATGGCGCACGACATCCGCAACCCGCTCGCCGCCATCCACGGCGCGGCTCAGTACCTCGACGAGGAGCGGCGGCGCGGCGGCCGGCTCGAGGACCACGCGGAGATGATCGCGCTCGTGCTCGAGCAGACCGTGCGGCTCGAGCAGGTCGTCCGGGACTACCGGCGGCTCGGGCGCGCGGAGCCGGAGCTGACCGAGGTCGACGCCGGCGCGCTCGCGCGCGAGGTGGTCGAGCGCGCCTCGATCTCGGCGGGTGACGCGGTCGCCGTGCGGGCCGAGGTCCCGGAGGCGCTCACCCTCCCGCTCGACCGCGAGCTGATCCAGACCGTGCTCGAGAATCTCGTTCGAAACGCCGTCGAGGCGCTCGGCTCGGAGGCGGGAGAGGTCGTGGTGAGCCTGACCGCCACGCCGCAGCGCGCGACGTTCACGGTCCGGGACGACGGCCCCGGCATGGACCCGCGGACGCGCGAGCAGGCCGAGGACGCGTTCTTCACCACCAAGGCGCGCGGCTCGGGTCTCGGCCTCGCCTTCGTGCGCCGCGTCGTCGAGGCGCATGGCGGAGAGATGCGGCTCGAATCAGCGCTCGGCCGCGGCACGACGGTGACGCTGAAGCTGCCCCGGTAGCGCGCCGGGCTGTGGCACACGAGCACGCCCGCGGCGGGTCGCATCCCCGAGGTGCGCGCGCGCCCACACGATTCGCCATCCGTCGACTCGCTGGACTGACGTTTGCTCCGCCTGAACCCCATGAACGAACGCAACGACCGGGCCCTCACGGGCAAGACGATCGCGATCCTCGCCACCGAGGGCTTCGAGCAGGTGGAGCTGGACTCCCCCAAGGCCACGCTCTCCCGGCGTGGAGCGACGATCCACGTGATCGCCCCCGAGGAGGGCACCATCCGCGGCTGGGACGAAGACGACTGGGGCGACGAGGTGGAGGTGGACGTGCGCCTCGCCGACGCCGACGCCGACATCTACGACGCGCTGGTCCTCCCGGGTGGGCTCTTCAACCCCGATAGCCTGCGGCGCAACGAGGACGCGCTCGACTTCGTCCGAGCGATGCACGATCGCAAGGTCCCCATCGCCGCCATCTGCCACGCGCCGTGGATCCTGATCGACGCCGGCCTGGTGAAGGGCAAGACGATGACGAGCTTCCCGACGGTCCGCACCGACCTCGAGAACGCCGGCGCGGAGTGGCGGGACGAGGAGGCGGTGTGCGACGGCCAGCTCATCACCAGCCGCAGCCCGGAGGACCTCGAGGCCTTCAACGACGCGCTCACCGAAGCCCTGACCGAGGGGCGCGTGCGCAAGGCATCCTGACGCCTACAAGAACGTCCCGGACGACGTCACGCTGCGGTTCGTCAGCTCGCTGAGCGCGAGGGCGAGCTCCTCCGGGCTGAACGGCTTGCAGATGAGCGCCTCTCCCTCCTCGAGATGGGCGAGGGCCTCCTCGGGCGCGTAGCCCGACATGAACAACACGGGCAGCCCCGGCCGCACCCGTCGCACGGCCTCGGCGACCTCACGCCCGTTGTGGTCCGGCATCACGACGTCGCTCAAGAGGATGTCGAGGTCCTTCGCGACCGAGGCCACCTCGACCGCCTCAGCCAGCGTGGACGCGGAGAAGACCGTGTGCCCTCGCGTGCGGAGCATGCGCGAGACGGCATGCCGGACGCCCTCGTCGTCCTCGACGAGCAGCATGCGGAGGGGGCCGCCCTTCCGGGGCGCCGTTCGTTCGCTCGCGGCCGCCTCCGCGGACGCGGACGCGACCGGCAGGACGACCTCGACGCTCGTGCCCACCCCCGGCTCGCTCTCGATCCGGACCTCGCCGCCGGCCTCGGTCACGATGCCGTAGCACATCGCGAGCCCGAGCCCGCTCCCGGCGCCAGCGTCCTTGGTGGTGAAGAACGGCTCGAAGGCGCGCTGCGTCACCTCGGGGCTCATGCCGACTCCGGTGTCCCGGAGCGTCATGCGGACCACCTCTCCCTCGTAGCCGCTCGCCAGCTTGCCGGTCGCGCGCTCGGTGCCGATCCAGAGCTCTCCTCCGTCCGGCATCGCGTCGCGTGCGTTGATGACGAGGTTCAACACGACCTGCTCTGCGAAGCTCGGGTCGAGCGACACCGGCTCGATCGACTCGTCCAGCACGAGGCGCAGGTTGATGTGCTCTCCGAGCGTGCGAGCGAAGAGCCGCGTCGCGCCGCGGATCAGCTCGTTGAGGCTGAGGGGCCTCGGATCGGTGCGGTGCCGCTTGGACACCGTCAGCAGCTGCTTCGTCAGCGCGGTGGCGCGCGCCGTCGCGCCCAGGATCGCCCGCAGCTCCTCCCGCACCGGGCTGCGGAGCCCGAGCTCGTCCATCGCGATCTCGGCGTGGCTCGAGATGACGAGGAGCACGTTGTTGAAGTCGTGGGCCAGCCCCCCGGCCAGGCGACCGATCGCCTCGAGCTTCTGGGCCTGCCGCAGCTGGCCCTCGAGCGCGCGCCTCTCCCGCTCCGCCGCGTCGCGCACGGAGACGTCGCGGAGCGTGGCGAGCGTGGCGCGTTGTCCCTGCCACCGGATCCGGCTCGCGTGAAGCTCCACCGGCACGCGCGTTCCGTCGAGGCGCGTCAGCTCCGTGAGCGCGATCTCGCCCAGCTCCAGGCTCTGCTCGAACTCTCGATCGAGCAGCTTCGCCGCGGGCTGTCCGAACAGCGCCTCGGCCGCGGAGTTGACGAACGCGAAGCGGCCCTGCTCGTCGACGACCACGACGGCGTCCACCAGGCGCTGGGCGAGGTTGACCACCTCGGCGCGCTGTCGCGCTCGCTCGACCGCGTACCGGAGCGCCCGCTCGACCGCGCGGCCGCGGAGCTCGGACTTGGGCAAGAAGTCTTCGGCGCCGAGCGCCATGGCGTCGAGGCCGAGCTCCTCGTCGTCCGAGCCGGTCAGGACGATGATCGGGATCTGGGACGCGCGGCTCTTCAGGGCGGTGAGCGTGTCGAGCCCGTCGCTGTCCGGCAGGTTCAGGTCACACATGATGGCGTCGGGCCTGAAGACGCGCAGCTCCGCCAAGGCGTCCTCGAGGGTCTCCACGTGGGTGATGTTCGCGACCTTGCGCAGCCGAGCCCGCACCAGCCCCGCGTCACCCGGGTTGTCCTCGACCAGGAGGACCTCCACGGGCTCGCTGCGGTCGACGCGGCGGAGACGCAGCGAGCTGGTCGAGGCGGGCGGCAGCGATGGCCGCGTCGAGAGGCGCCGCTCACCCACGCGCGCCTCCCTCCATCGCGCGCGGCAACCGCACGAGCACGAACCAGTACTCGTGGAGGGCGCGGACCAGCTCCTGCAGCGCGCCGAGCGTCGGCGGCTTCGTGACGAACGAGCTCGCGCCCAGCTCGTAGCTCGCGACGATGTCCCGCTCCTGCTGCGAGCTGGACATGACCACCACCGGCAGACGCCGCAGCAGCGCGTCGGCGCGGATGGAGGTGAGCACGTCCTTGCCGTCCATGCCGGGGAGGCTCAGGTCGAGCAGGACGAGGTCGGGGAGCCGCTGCGTCTCGGCTCCCTCCCGCAGCCGCGCGAGCGCGCCCTCCCCATCGTCGCAGTGCTCGAGCTCGTTCGATATCTTCGCACGCTCGAACGCCTTCTCGATGAGCAAGAAGTCGCCCGGGTTGTCCTCGATGACCATGATCCGCGCCGCGCCGTTCGTCATTCCCCCGCCCCTTCCATCACGCGCGGCAGACGAACCCGAAAGGTCGTGCCTTCTCCCGGCGCGGTGACGACGTCGATCTCGCCGCCGTGTCGTTCGACCACCTTCTTGCAGATGGCCAGCCCGATCCCCGTCCCCTCGTAGGCGCCCCGCTTGTGCAGGCGCTTGAACAGGTCGAAGACGCGCTCCTTGAACTTCATGTCGAACCCCACGCCCTCATCGCGCACGGAGATCACCCAGTCTTCTCCGTCGCGCTGCGCGCCCACGTGGACCCGCGGCGCTTCCCCCGCCTTCGCGAACCGCAGCGCGTTGGAGACGAGGTTCTGGAAGAGCTGCACGAGCTGCGTGCGGTCGAACGAGACGACCGGCAACGGATCGTGGGTGATGGTGGCCGAGGTCTCCGAGATGCGCAGCCCGAGGTTGTCGAGCGCGGCCTCGAACGCCTCCTCGGCGGCGATCGGCTCGGGCACCAGCTCGCGGGACTGCGCCCTCGAGTAGGCGAGCAGGTCGTCGAGGAGCACCTGCATGCGCCTCGCCCCGTCGGCCGCGTAGCGCACGTACTCGCGCGCGTCGTCGTCGAGCTGCTCGACGTGCTCGTCTTCGAGCAGCTCCATGTAGCCAGAGACCATGCGCAGCGGCTCCTGCAGGTCGTGGGAGGCGACATAGGCGAAGCGCTCGAGGTCCTCGTTCGACTGTCGGTACGCCTCGGTGCGCTCGTCGACGCGCCGCTCGAGCAGCTCCCGGGACTCCTGCAGCTCCATCGTGCGGAGCGCGACCTCGGCCTCGAGCTGGGTCGGCGTGCGGAGGGTGAGCGCCTTGCGGAGCGCGGGCACGAGCGCGAGCACGGTCAACCAGGAGACGACCGCCGTCACGGCCTTCACGAGCCCGGAGAGGCGGTAGACCGGGTTCCAGAACATGGACGCCTCGATCAGGTGACCCGAGCCGCACGCGACGATGAACGCCGCGAAGAGCAGGAAGACGCCGTTGAAGGGGATGTCCCGGCGACGTCGCCAGACCAGGACCACCAGCAGGACCGGGATGGTGAAGTAGGCGGCGAAGATCGCGACATCGCTCACGATGTGGAGCCAGCCCAGCCCGCTGCTCCACAGACCGCATTGCCACCGCGGCGGGAAACCCACCGGATCGAGCAATCGCGCGAAGAACTCGAGCATGCCCGGCGTAGAGCAAGGCACGAGCCGGCGCGCCGAAGCGGCCTATCGGCGTCTCGAGCTGAGACATCGTCGGGTCGAGCCGACACCGAGTGGGCGCGCCCCTACGGACGCGGACTCAGACGAGGATGCCCGCCACGCAGGCCGTCATGAAGGCGGCCAGGGTCCCGGCCAGCATCGCCCTCAGGCCGAGCTGCGCGAGCTCGCCGCGACGCTTGGGCGCGATGCCACCGATGCCGCCGATCTGGATGGCGATGGAGCCGAGGTTGGCGAAGCCGCAGAGCGCGTAGGTCGTGATGACGGTGGCCCGATGCGAGAGCGTGTCCAGCTCGCCCGCGAGGTGGAGGTAGGCGACGAACTCGTTGAGCA
Organism: Sandaracinaceae bacterium; assembly: GCA_040218145.1. GTDB lineage: Bacteria > Myxococcota_A > Polyangia > Polyangiales > Sandaracinaceae > JAVJQK01. Next base: position 10,238 of record JAVJQK010000048.1, read on the forward strand.
CGAGCTTCTCCCCCAGGAGCGACGCCACCGCGGCGCAGTCCTCGACCGGCACGCCCATCACGAACGCGAGCGGCCAGAAGAGGTAGCCCAGGAGCATCTGGAGCGACCACGGCTGCCAGGCGGAGAAGTCGCCATCCACCAGCGCCCGGCCCTGCTCGATGCAGCTCGCGTACGCGGCCGCCCCCGAGGGGTCCGCGCAGCCCTCCGGCGTGGCGCGCTGCGCCGAGGCCAGCGCCTCCTGCAGGCTCTCCCAGACCAGCTGGTTGTGCACGAGCGAGGGCAGCGCGACGAGGTAGTTGATCATGGCCACGAGCGCGAGGAAGGCGAGCAGCATGGCGCCGACGTTCAGCGCGAGCTTGAGGCCCTCTCCCGCGCCGCCCGCCGCCGCGTCGATCACGTTGACGTGCGGCTTGTCCGTCTCGAGGGCGAGGCTCTGGGCGCTCTTCGGGACCTCGGTCTCGGGGACGATGACCTTGGCGATCACCAGCGCCGCGGGCGCGCTCATGACGCTCGCCGCGATCAGGTGCCCGGCGATGTCGGGGAAGTCGTCCCGCAGCATGCCCACATAGGCGGCGAGCACCCCGCCGGCCACGGTCGCGAAGCCGCCGGTCATCACCGCCATCAGCTCCGAGCGCGTCATGTCGTCGACGAACGGCTTCACCACCAGCGGCGCCTCGGTCTGGCCGACGAAGATGTTGGCCGCGGCGCTGAGCGTCTCCGCGCCGGACGTCCGCAGGGTCCGTTGCATGACCCAGGCGACCCCTTGGACCACCTTCTGCATCCAGCCGAGGTGGTAGAGCACGCTCATCAGCGACGAGAAGAAGATGATCGTCGGCAGCACGTTGAGCGCGACGGTGAACTCGTTGTCGAGGTAGTCGCCGAAGAGGAAGCGGCTGCCGTCCTCGGTGAACTCCAGCAGGCGCGCGACGACCTCGTTGAGGAAGCCGAAGAGCGCGAGCCCCACCGAGGTCTTCAGCACGAAGACGCCGAAGAGGAGCTGGAGCCCCACGCCCCAGAGGGCGATTCGCCAGGGGAAGCGGTCTCGGCGGACGGACAGCGCCCAGGCCAGCCCGACCATGACGAGGAGGCCGAGGAAGCTCAGGGCGCGGAGATGCCAGGGGACCGGGACGGAGGAGGTGCGGGAAAGGGGAGAAGGGGTCTCGGCATCCGGACCTGGGTCTGGGTCTGGGTCCGCGTCCGAGTCCGCGTCCGAGCCCGCCACCGCGTCCGCGTCCGCGTCCGAGTCCGAGTCCGAGTCCGAGTCCGCCACCGCGTCCGCGTCCGAGTCCGCCACCGCGTCCGAGTCCGCCGCCGCGTCCGAGTCCGCCTCCGCGTCCGCGTCCGCCACCGCGTCCGCGTCCGCGTCCGCGTCCGCGTCCGCTTCCGAGTCTGCGCCCGCCACGGCGTCGGAGTCCGCGTCCGCCACCCCGTCCTCGGCGGGCACCGGGTCGGAGACCGCGGCTGTGCCGGACGCAGGTTGGGCTCGCTCGCGCTCCGTCCCCGCGGTGGTCTGCGCACTCGCCGGCGCGGCGAACGCGAGAGCCATCGCGAGGGCCCCCGCGCTCGAACACCACCGCCGGGTCATTCGGGTCCGCAATCAGTCCGCGTAGAGCTTCTCGATCTCGTCGGCGAAGTGCTCGCTGACCTTGCTCCGCTTCACCTTGAGCGTCGGCGTCAGCTCGCCGTCCTCGATGCTCAGGGCGCGGGGCAGGACCTTGATCTTCTTCACCTGCTCGACGCGGGCGAGCTTGGCGTTGACCTGCTCGACCATCGTCCAGATCGCGTCGTGCACCTGCTTGGACTCGTGCGGCGCGCCGCTGAGGCCATTCTCCTGCATGAACTTCGCGACCGCCTCGTCGTCGGGCGAGATCAGCGCGGTGAGGTACTTGCGCCGATCCCCGATCACCACCGCCTCGTGCACGAGCGGGTGGTTCTTGATGCCCGACTCGATGTTCTTCGGCGTGATGTTCTTGCCGCCCGCCGTGATGATGATGTCCTTCTTGCGACCCGTGATGTGGAGGAAGCCCTCGTCGTCGAAGCGGCCGAGGTCGCCGGAGTGCAGCCAGCCGTCCTCGAGCGTCTCGTTCGTCGCCTTCTCGTCCTTGAAGTAGCCGAGGAAGACGTTCGGGCCGCGCACGACGATCTCGCCGTCGTCCGCGATCTTCACCTCCACGCCCGGGAGCGCGGGGCCGACGCTGCCGAACTTGGTCCGGCCGGTCAGGTTGAAGGAGGTCGGGCCGCTGTCCTCGGACTGGCCGTAGATCTCCTGGATCACGATGTCGAGGCTCGCGAAGAACTCGATGATCTCCTTGCTGATCGGCGCCGCGCCGCTGATCAGGCACTTCGCCTCGTCGAGCCCCACGGCGGCCTTCAGCTTGGCGAAGACGAGCTTGCTCGCGATCGTGTACTGGAGCGCGAGCAGCCCGGCCGGCTCCTCGCCGCGGTTCTTCAGCTCGTTGACCTTCACCGCGACGCCGCGCGCCCAGTCGACCAGCTTGGCCTTCGGCCCCGTGGCCAGGGCGAGCTTCGCGCCGATGGCGGTGTGGAACTTCTCCCAGATGCGCGGGACCCCGAAGAAGATCACCGGCCGGCAGTCCTTGAGGTTGTCGGCGATCTTGTCGATGGACTCGGCGTAGTAGACGGCGCTGCCCACCGTGACCGGGCCGTGGATCGACGCCATCTGCTCCGCGATGTGCGAGAGCGGCAGGTAGCTCAGGGAGCGGCCGCCGGTCTCCATCGACGCGACCTGGGCCAGGATGCGCGCGGTCCAGGCGAGGTTCTGGTGCGAGAGCATCACCGCCTTGGGCGGCCCCGTGGTGCCCGAGGTGTAGATGAGCGTCGCGAGCTGGTCGTCCTCGAGGCGCTCGACGCGCGCGCGCATCTCCGCCTCGAGCGTGTCCTCGCCGTCGCCTTCGTGCTCGGCGTCCGGATCCCCGAGCGCGAGGAAGTCGTCCCACCCGATGACGAGCTCGTCGTCGATCGACGTGCCCTTCATCATCACGACGCGCTTCAGGTGCGGCAGCTCCTCCCGCTTCTCCTTCACCTTCAGCCACTGCTCTTCGTTCTCGAGCAGGACCACGGGGGACTCGGAGTGGTTGAGGATGTACGCGACCTCGTCCGGAGAGCAGGTCGTGTAGATGCCGGCCGGGGCGCCTCCCGCCATCATCGCCGCGAGGTCGAAGATCACCCACTCGGGCCGGTTGAAGCCCAGGATGCACGCGCGGTCCCCGAACGCGAAGCCGAGGCTGATCAGGGCTCGGGCGGATCGCTCGATCTCGTCGCCGTAGTCCGTCCAGCTCGTCGCGTGCCAGATGCCACCGCGCTTGACCAGGTAGGCCGGAGCGTCGCCGCGCTTTTTCACCTGATCGAAGAGTCGATGAACGATCGTATCTGCCACTGGCCCTACCCCCTCTTGAACACCGCTGTGGTTCGGAAGGCGGGCATTGTACACGAGGGAGGGGGGCTGGCGATCGGCGTCTTCGGCCCCATCTGTTGGCCATGCGAATCGCCCTGACCGCGCTGCTCCTCCTCTCGGCCTGTGACGCCGCCAGCCCCGAGGCGGCGCCGGAGCCGACGAGCGCGCCCGAGGCCGACGAAGGCCCGCCGGACGCGGCCCCCATCGAATCCTCGTGGGTCGAGGAGCGCGTCGAGGACTCGCGCGCTCGGATGGAGAGCTCGGACGCGGGGCGCGTGCTCTGGAGCGCCATCGAAGCGCACGGCGGCCTCGGCACCTGGCTCTCGAAGGGCACGATCGCGTTCGAGTTCGACTACCGGCCCCTCGACGACCCGAACAAGCGCCGGCACTCCTTCAACGAGGTGGATCTGTGGCGGGCCCGCGCCTTTCAGCGCGAGGTCGACGGCGACGCCCGCTTCGGCTTCGACGGGAGCCAGGCGTGGATCGTCCCGTCGCTCGACGCCTTCCCCTCGAGCCCGCGCTTCTGGGCGACCACGCCGTACTACTTCGTGGGCATCCCCTTCGTGCTCGCCGATCCCGGCGCGCGCTACGAGCGCCTCGAGGACGCCGCGCTCGACGGCGTCGCGCACCAGGTCGTGCGCGTCACCTACGAGGAAGGCACGGGCGACTCCCCCGACGACTACTACGTGATCTACGTGCATCCCGAGACGCACCGCGTGAGCGCCATCCGCTACGTCGTGGCCTACCCCGCGTACTTCCCCGAGGGCGGGCACACGCCCGAGAAGCTCATGCGCTACGAGGACCTGCGCGAGGTCGACGGCCTCTGGCTCGCGCACGGGCTCGACACCTACCGCTGGGACCCGGAGACGCAGACCGCCGGCGAGCTCGCCACGGACATCGTCGTCGCCGACTACCGCCTCGGGCAGACCTTCCCCGCGTCCCGCTTCGCGCCGCCCGAGGGCGCGGTGATCCAGGAAGAGGTGGAGTGATCAGCCTGCGTCGTCCGCGGCCGCGTCTTCGGTCGCGGCGTCGGTAGCCGCGTCCTCGGCCTCGGCGTCCGGCGGCCCGGCGTCCGGCGGCGGGCGGCTGAGACACGGCTGAGGCGCGGTCGCGTCCATGCCGCCGTCCGGTCCCGCGTCCTGGGCCGAGGCGTCCTCGGGGGCGGCCATCGACAGGCACGCGCAGGCGGTCGCCGAGGTCGACGCCACCACGCTCGAGAGCGCCACGCCGATCAGCCGCGCGCGACGCCGCAGGATCGCCTGGCGGTCCTCCTCTTCGCGATCTTCCGCCATCAGCACCCTCCGCTGGTCGAGCCGGTCTGACAGCACGACGCGCTGAACGAGCACACGCACGCGCCGCAGTTGCGCGGGTTGAGGTTGAAGTTGACCCAGCTGCCGCTCCGGCACACCTGGCTGACGACGCCCAGCCCGGGCTGGGTCACGCAGCGCCAGTGATTCTCGGGCGCGCCGCCGCAGCTCGAGCCGCCGCTGCCCGTGCCCTCGTGCCCGTACTGGCAGTCGACGCAAGCCGAGCAGGTCTCGCCCGCCTCGCACGTCCCGTTGCCGCAGACCGGACCGCAGGTGCCGCACGTCGACCACGCGCTCCAGGCGCCCCAGCTGCAGCTCGAGCCGCACTCGCGCCGCCGCGTCTGGGTGCCGCAGCCGCCCGGGCAGTCCCGCGACTCGCTCTGGACCTCGCCGGAGCGGCACTCGCCCTCGCCGAGGCACGCCATCGGGCCCCACGTGCAGTCGACGTTGCAGCGCCGCTCCTGGCTGCCGCACATGCCGCAGCTGCCGCCGCTCTCGACGGCTCCGGGAGCGCAGGCGCCCATGCCCATGCAGCCGCCGTCGTTCATCCACATGCCCTCGACGCAGACCTGCCGCTGCACACCGCAGCGCTCGCAGGCCAGCTCTCGGGGTGGGGAGCCCGCGGCGCAGTCGCAGGTGGACGGCGCGCTGCAGGCCTCCCAGCGGCCGTCGACGCAGCGCTCCACGCCGTCCCCGCACGCGCTCGCGCAGGCCCGCTCGCCGGTCGCGCCGAGCGAGGCGTCCAGATCGTCGCAGTCTCGGTCCGCGGGCACGCCGTCCATGTCGGCGTCGGTCTCCGGCGCGACGCACGCGCGGTCCCGGCAGACCTGCCCGCCACTGCAAGGCGGATCGCAGCCTTCCGTCGGGGGGCGCTGCGCGTCGACGCCCGGCGAGCCGCCGCCGTCGGTCCCGCGTCTGACGATTCCGTCGTCGCCCATGGCGCAGCCGAGGAGGGCGAACGAAGCCAGTACGACCGGGAAGGAGAGGCGAAGCACGACGTCGGCCATGTTCGCATCCGTCGGCTGGCCTTGCCAGGTCGCGGGGCGGTGGGCTACGCCTCCCGCGTCAGAGCGCATCCCGGAGCCTCGGACCGAGCCTGGCCGTCCCGCCGGCCAGGCGACGGGAGGGGTTTCGAGATGCGCTCTCGTCGGGAGGAGTGGCCGAGTGGTCGAAGGCAGCGGTTTTGAAAACCGCCGAGCTCGCAAGGGCTCCAGGGGTTCGAATCCCTTCTCCTCCGTGGGAGCGCCGCGGTGACGGACGAGGTCGAGGAGCCGGCGTGCCCGCGCTGCGGGGCCGCGCTGCGCGCGGAGCGCCACCGCTCGGAGGACGGCGTCACCTCGGTCTGGCGCTGCGCCTGCGGGTGGTCGCGGGCCCGGACCGAGTCGGGCAGCCTCAGCCGCGCCCGCGCGCTCGAGGCGATCGCCCGCGCCCGCGCCGAGGCCAGCGAGCCGCCCCCTCCCGAAGAAGACTGATCTTGGCCTGGCGCCCGATGGGAGCTATGGAAGAGCCGCGAAAGGTCAGGGGCGCCCAGGTTGCCCCGGAGGAGGAGACATGAGCGAAGCCGTCGAGAAGATCCTCGCGAACTACGCGGGCGAGACCCCGGCCGTCATCGGCAACCTGCGCCGCATGCTCAACCACGGCACCCTCGCCGGGACGGGCAAGATGGTCATCCTCCCGGTCGACCAGGGCTTCGAGCACGGCCCCGGCCGCACGTTCGAGCCCAACCCGGCCGGCTACGACCCGGGCTACCACCCGAAGCTGGCCGTCGAGTCGGGCTGCAACGCCTACGCGGCGCCGCTCGGCTTCATCGAGGCGGTCGCGCACCAGTACGCGGGGCACCTGCCCCTCATCCTGAAGGTGAACAACAGCGACCTGCTCGCCGACGTCGGCGGCTACCAGTCCGCGCTCACCTCCAACGTCGAAGACGCCATCCGGCTCGGCTGCAGCGCGATCGGGTTCACGATCTACCCGGGCTCGAGCATGCGCAACGAGACCTACCAGCAGATCCGCGACCTCATCGCCGAGGCCCGCTCGGTCGGCCTGCCCACCGTCATGTGGGCCTACGCGCGCGGCAGCATGGCCAAGGAAGACGAGACCGCGCTCGACGTGATCGCGTACTCCGCGCACATCGCCTGCCAGCTCGGCGCGCACGTCGTGAAGGTCAAGCCGCCCACCGAGCGCCTCGCCCGCGACGACGCCCGCAAGTACTACGAGAAGATCCCCCACGCGACGATGAAGGACCGCATCGCGCACGTGAAGAAGGCGGCCTTCGACGGCAAGCGCATCGTCATCTTCTCGGGCGGCGCGGCCAAGGGGAAGGACGAGGTCCTCGAGGAGATCCGCGGCATCCACGCCGGCGGCGGCAACGGCTCGATCATGGGCCGCAACGCCTTCCAGCGGCCGTGGGACGAGTCGGTCGCCCTCCTCCGCGAGGTGATGGAGATCTACAAGGCCTGATCGCGCCAGGCGTACTGCTCGACGACGCGCATGTCGCCGTCGTCGAAGTGAACGGTCAGCTCGCGTCGCGTGGGCTGGCCGTTTTCGTTCAGGAAGAGGCTCGCTTCGCCCGACGGCTGTCCGTCGACCACGAGCCGGTAGTCGAGGCGCCGCCCGCCGTCGACGAGATCCTCGGCCCGCACCCAGTCGCGCACCCCGCCGTCGGCGTGATCGGGCGGCTCACCACCGACGAGGCGCGCGGCGTTGTGGAGCGCGCCCATGCGCGAGAAGCCCACGACCATCGCCTCGCGCAGCGCTGGCATCGTGGCGCGCTCGAAGTCGGCGCCCCCGACCGCGCCCCCACCACGGGTTCCGTCGCCGTCGTGCAGCAGCCAGGGCGAGACCTCCTCTCCGGCGAAGGTGCCCGAGAGATCGAGCCGCAGCGCGTCCTCGTCCCAGGCGAGCGCGCCGCGCAGCTCGGCGTCCACGGCGCCCTCCGCGGTGATCGCCAGGTCCACCCCGTGCGAGCCCGCGAGTAGGCCCGCCTCCAGCGCCGCCAGCGGATCGTCGGGGTCGGACGTGGGCGCCGTCGGGCCTCCGCACGCCGACACGAGGGCGAGCGAGAGCGCGAGCCGGACCGCGCTCATCGGCGCCTCCAGAGCAGGAGACCGAGCAGGCCGAGCAGCGCCCAGGGGTGACCACCGACGGGCGCGACCGAGCAGCTCGCGCAGCCCGCCTGACCGGCCGCGGGGCGCGCCTGTGGAGGCTCGACCTCGTCGTCGGCGCCGACCTCGATCGGAACCTCGCCCGCGCCCAGATAGACGCGATCGTCGTCGGCGTCCTCGACGCGTCGGGTCCGCGAGCACAGCCCCGCCTGCAGCCCGCCGCCGCCGCGCTCGGCGTACACGAGCCAGCTGGTCTCGGCCTCGAAGCCGAGCCCGCACATCGAGCCCGCGAGCGGGGTGCGGAGCTCCAGGGTCTCCGTCTCGACGCCCTTCCACTGCTGCACGACGGAGAAGACGGCGACGCGCGCGTCTGCCTCCTCGCGCACCTCCGTGACGCGCCCCTCGAAGACGGCGTCCGCGCCTTGGAAAGCGCCCTCCGGCGTGAGCTCCACGCACGAGCAGGCGGCGGCCGGAGAGGGAGAGACGAGGGCCGCGCCGAGCGCGAAGGCGAGGGTGAGATGGGGCGTGCGCACGGCGGAAGCATGCCGGGCGAAGCGCGCGATTGACAGCCCCGGAGAGCCCGGTTATGAACACGGCCCTTCCCCGGCGTCCGTCGCTCCGGAGGGCTTGAAAAGCAGTCCGACACAACCTGTCGGAGAGGTGGCCGAGTGGACGAAGGCACTCGCTTGCTAAGCGAGCGTACCCTAACCCGGTACCGCGGGTTCGAATCCCGCCCTCTCCGCTTCTCTTCTCGTCTTCGGAAATCCCGTTCGGGTACTTCGTTGACACCTCGATCGGGCCGGCTACACTGCCGCCTCTTTCGAGAGCGCCCGTAGCTCAGCTGGATAGAGCGTCGGTCTACGGAACCGAAAGTCGGAGGTTCGAATCCTTCCGGGCGCGACAGCGCCGCCTCACACCAGAGGCGGCGCTTTCTTGTATCTGCCGTGCGCGATCTGGCCGCGCGATCCTGCCGTGACGAGCGACGACGACGACCGGTTCATGGACATGGCGATCGCCGAGGCCCGCGCGGCCGAGGCGCTCGGCGAGGTCCCCGTCGGCTCGGTCGCGGTCCTTGACGGCGAGGTGATCGCCCGCGGGCACAACCTGCGCGAGCGGGCCCAGGATCCGACCGCGCACGCGGAGCTGATCGCGATGCGTGGGGCGGCGGCGCGGCTGTCGACCTGGCGCCTCAGCGGCGTGACGATCTACGTCACCCTCGAGCCCTGCCCCATGTGCGCGGGCGCCCTGGTGAACGCGCGCGTCGACCGCGTCGTCTACGGCGCGACCGACCCGAAGGCGGGAGCCACCGAGACCCTCTATCGGCTCGGAGACGACGCGCGGCTGAACCACCGCTTCGCCGTCACGAGCGGCGTGCGGCAGCCCGAATGCGCCGCGCTGCTACGCGATTTTTTCCAACGAATTCGGGATGCTAGACGAAAGCCCGCCGGCTGAAAAACTCGATTGACGGGCTCGACGCCCCTGCTATGTTCCGCGGCGGAGGGCTGGCCGAGTGGTCGAAGGCGCTTGATTCGAAATCAAGTGTACCGGCAACGGTACCGTGGGTTCGAATCCCACGTCCTCCGCTGACAGTTCCCAAATGCTCCCTTGTCGAAAGGGGGGCATCGTTCTTTGAGCCGCCGCCAACGAATGCGTTAGCCGAGGCTCGTCGTCGAGAGACGACGGGAGGGGTGACCGAGTGGTCGAAGGTGCACGATTGGAAATCGTGTGTACCGGCAACGGTACCGCGGGTTCGAATCCCGCCTCCTCCGCTGTCTTTGATGGGCTGTCCTGACACGCCCATCCCTGTGGTCCTGCCAACGCTGGCCCGAGAACCCCGCCAGGCCCGGAAGGGAGCAACGGTATCGGTGTCCAGCGTGTGGCGGGGCCTTTTTTTTCTTGGAGGGCCTGAACGCAGGCCCTCCCCCCATTGGGCAGAGCGCCAATGGGGCCCCCCTCCCGACTACGGCGGCTCGCGCGCTCCGCGCGCTCACTCGCCGACCCCACCGACGGGGCGGTGGGGGCCCCGCGGCTCGCGCTTTCGCTGCGCGAAAGCTGGCCGCCTGTCGCTTCGCTGCGCTCGCTCACGCCGCTTCGCTTCGGGCGCTTCGCTGCGCTCGCTCGCGCGCTTCGCTGCGCTCGCTTCGGGCGCTGCGCTGCGCTCGCTTCGGGCGCTGCGCTGCTCCGGCCGGCCGCTCGCTTCCCACTCCGACCCCACCGACGGGGTGGTGGGGCCCCGCGGCTCGCGCTTTCGCTCACGCGAGAGCTGGCCGCCCAATCGCTTGCTGCGCTCGTTCACGCCGCTTCGCTGCCTTCGGCTCGCTGCTCGCTGGGCTCGCTGCGGCCGCTCGCTTCCGACGCCTACCCCACCGACGGGGCGGTGCGGGTCCCGCGGCTCGCACTCTCGCTCACACGAAAGCCGCCTGGTCGCGGCGCCTCGACGGGTGGAAACCAGGAGAGGTCAGTAGTGGATGGCGGCGCTGTGGAAGAGCACGCGGCCTTCGACGCAGTCGGTGGGGTCACCGGGCTCGTCTGGAGCGCATCGAGACCACTGGCCGCCGAGGTTGACGCCGTCGACCGGCGCGGTCTGCAGCTGCTCGTGGCTCAGCGGGACGCCAGCGTCGTCTCGGAGCTCACGAAGAGGGACCTGGAGACGACGTCGCGTCGGAGGGATCGTGATGGGCTCGTAGCGGTAGAGGACGTCGTCGACCCGGAGCCACACGCGCGCGTAGAAGGAGGGGGCGTCGGTCGCGTTCGTCATGACGACCTCGAGGCTCCCGGTGGTGGTGAATTGGCCTTCGGTGAGCGCGCTCACGTCGACACCGAGCCGACGCCACTCGATGTTCTCCGAGCACACGCCCCGGCCGTCCTCGATACAAGCCGGATCGGTGCCGGGGCGGTACTCGCTCGCGAACCCTCCTGCGCCGTCTTCGACCACGCTCACCGACGTGGGCACGACGCTCCCCGGCTCGGGTCGCGGGCCCGAGTAGAGGACGAACGGGTCGATCGGCCTCAAGAGGGTGCTCTTGGTCCCCAACTCCGATCGGAAGACGCACGAGCTGGTGTCGGTGACGAGGAGACGGGCCACGTAGGAGGTGTTGGGGTCGTGGTCGTAGGAGTGCGTCCCCGTGACGACGTCTTGGCTCGACCCCGTGCGCGGGAGTCGGTACGCGCCGAGCTCGGGGTTCTCCTCCGCTCCGATCACGCGCGCCTCGTCGGTGCCCAGCTGCTCACGGGTCTCGGCGATCTCGAGCTCGTAGCGCACGAACGACGCCGGGTCGCCGACCGGGGTCCACTCCCAGCGAATGACGTTGGCCGTGGACCAGACGGGGCGAAAGCCCTCGACGGTCGCCTTGCAGTCCTGGGTGGCGGTCGTCATGCAGCGGTTGGTGGACGCGTCGCAGACGTAGCCCTCGGCACAGGGACACTCCTTGTCGCTCAACTCGAGCGGCTCGATCACGCACCCCGAGAGGACGAGGGACAGCAGCAAGATCCAGCGAGCCATTCTCCGATCTTGCCCCATCGCCCCGCGCCTCGAAAGACCTCGGCTCAGCGGCGCTCGGGAGCTGATGAGCTTGAAGAGCGGATCCCCATCGCCGCGGAGGTCGGGTCGTCGCCTCCGAGCCCCGAGAGGGCGGGGGTCGCGGGGAGGAGACGGACAGAGCGCAGCGTCCATGACCGCAGCCTGGAAGATCCCGGAGCGACGGATCCAGCGGCCGCCGCTATTCTCTCCTTTCTCCATTCGTTTCCGGAGACTGGCGGGCGCTCGCGAGGCGCACGACGCCCCCCAGCCGGTAGCCGTCGTCGTCGGTGAGCAGGCGGGTCGGACGCGAGGGGTCGTCCTCGATCAGCTCACGAAGCTTGCGGATGGACATGTGGATGCGTCCGTCGTGCCGCCCCGGGTGATAGAGGCGCTCCTCCCAGACGCGCAGCGCGAGCTCCTCCTTGGACGCGCGTCCGCCCTCGGCCGCCAGCAGCGTGGTGAGGAGCTTCCATGGCAGGGCCTTGCGGGAGAGGTCCACGGTGCGACCGTCCTCCAGCCACACGCGCTGACGGCGACCGTCCAGTCCCCAGCCGGGCCGCCAGCTCGCGCCTTCCTCTCGCAAGCCGACCTCGAAGCTCACGGTGGCGACCGCGAGAGGGCTTCGGCTGCGGAGCGCGGCGACGACGCGCGCGTCGACCGCGTCCAGCGTCGGCCGCGCCGACGCGTCGACCAGCAGCGCTCGGGCCCGGCGAGCCGCCACGGGCGAGACGTCCGCGAAGGCCGCGACCCGCTCGAGCACCGCGGGATCATCGAAGCCCTGATGGAGCTCGGCCGCGAGGCGCCCGCGGGTCGAGCCGATCCGGGCGCTCGCCTCCACGAGAGCGCGCGCCCCCGCCGCCTGTACCTCGGGGGAGACCGAGACCGCGGCCGCGTCGGCGAGCGCGAGGGCCGCCTCCAGCGCGAGCAGCGCCCGGTCGCGACGCGTCGCCTCGCGAAGAGCGCGCTGGGCTGCGTCGAACGCGCGCTCGGGCTCGTCGCCGACCAGCGCCGCGTCCGCGTCGAGCAGCAGCGCCAGGGCTCCTCCTCCCTCCTGGCGGACGCCCTCCTGGACGCGACCGTGGCGGAGCGCGCCGCGGCGCCGCGCCAGCGTCCACCGCGCGCGCTCGGCGCCCGCCACGGCGCCCACGACGTCCGACGCGTCCTCGGGCGCGAGCCCGCGCATCGTGCGGAGACGCTCCCGCGAGACCGCGAGCTTGGACCAGAGCCGTCGGTCCAGGCTGGAGGCCTCGGCCATCCCCGCCTCGATCACCGCGTCGAGCCCCGCGAGATCGCCGACGGCCAGGCGCCGCTCGACCTCGAGCTCCGTCAGGAAAGGGCGCAGCAGCGAGGCGCTCCGGGCGTAGGGCCGCACCGCGTCGAGCAGCGCGGCGGCGGCGGCGGCGTCGCCCGCCTCCAGGCGGATCCGCGCCCGCGACAGCAGCGCCCACCGGGCCACGAGGAGCGACGCCCGCCCGCCGCGTGGCGTGGCCGTGAGCCGCTCGAGCAGCTCGTCCGCCGCCTCCAGCCGGCCGAGCTCCATCAGCGCCAGCGCGACGTCGTGGAGCGCCTCGAGCTCCTCGAACATGGCCTCCGCGGTGCGTCGCAGCCGCGCGAGCGTCTCCTCCGCGGCCGGGTCGGCCAGGGCGGCGTAGGCGCGGGCCCTCAACGCGTCTCGGCGGAAGGCGACGCTCGGCGTGGGGCCGTCCAGGTCCGCGAGCAGCGCCAGCGCGTCGGCCTCGCGGGCCTCGTGCAGGAGGCAGCGCGCGCACAGCAGCGCGGCCTCGTGCGCCTCGCCGCCTGCCGCCGCGCGCTGGATCTCGTCCGCGAGCGCGCTGGCCTGACCGACGTCTCCCCGCGCGTAGACCGTGGCCGCCCAGGCCAGCCGCTCCGCGGGCTCTCGTCCCGTCGGTGAGCGCACCGCGCCGAGCGCCGTCGGGTTCCCGAGCTCCGCGGCGCAGCGGAGCTGATGGCCGACGAGCCGCGGGTCGCGCAGCTCGCCGATCACGGCCCACAGTCGCGGCGCCTGGGCGTGCGCGAAGAGCTGCTCGGCCTGCTCGTCGAGCAGCGCGGCGAGCGTGTCGAGCCGCCCGGCGTCGCGGAAGAGGCGGGCCGACTCGACGAGGAGGACGGGGTCGTCGCGGGTGGCCAGGGTCGCCGCGATCCGCTCGAGCTCACGGGTGGGCCGCGCCGTCCCGGACGGGGCGAGCCACTCGGCGACCACGTCGTGCAGGCGGAGACCGGACGCGTCCCGGTGCAGCACGCCGCGACGCTCCAGCCCCGCGAGCAGCGCGGGCGTCGGCAGCGGCGCCAGCTCCGAGAGCACGTCCTCGGGCAACGGGATCTGCAGCGCGGACATCACGTCGAGGAAGGCGTGCACCGCGTCCGGCAGGTCTCCGAGGAGACGAGCGCGCGACTCCTCCAGCTGCGAGGGCCCGGCCACCACGTACTGATGCAGGAACCAGGGCGAGCCGGCGGAGGCGGCGATGGCCCGGTGCAGATCGGCGTCGGTCGTCCCCTCGGCCTCGGTCAGTCCTCGCGCGAGCTGGATCAGCTCGCCCTCCCCCATCGCGCCGACGGGCAGCACCTGCCCGGCGAGCGCGGACGCCTTCGGCTCCATGCGGCTGGTGACCAGCCATCGGCTCCGCCGCGCGTAGGCCGAGAGCATCGTCAGCAGCTCGCCCATCTCGCCCGCGTCCGCGTGGTGCGCGTCATCGATGACCACCCAGAGCTCGGCCTCCTCCGCGATGTCGATCGCCGCCTCGGTGAGGGCCTCGGGATCGCTCGCCACCGCGGCGAGGTCGACGCTCGCGCGGGCGCTCTCCGCCAGCACCTTCACCAGATCGAAGCGGACCTGATCGGTCGGGACCCCCGGCCGAAGCCCGAGGTAGACGGTCTGCGGGATCTTCGGCGCGAAGCGCTCGTGGATCATGCGAAGAAAGAGAGAGGTCTTGCCAATCCCTCCGGGCCCGGTGAGCACGACGACCGGGCCGCGCCCGAGCGCGGCGGCGAGCCAGTCCAGCTCGCGCCCTCGCCCGACGAAGAGCGGCGGGGGGTTCGGGAGCCGGTGCTTGAGCGGAACCCGCGGCGCCTTGCTGCCCTTCTTCATCGCGCTCGGCCCCCAGGTCAGTCGAAACGTCGAAACGCGCGGACCCGCTCGGCCGCACCGGGCTCCGGGGGCTCCTCGGGGACCGGCTCGGAGGTCTCGGGCGTGGCTCGCCGACGCGACGCTCGCCTCGCGGGCGCCGTCGGCGGCGCGGGCGGCGGCGCGATCTCGGAGATCTCGCGCATGGACAGCCGCAGCCGCTGCGCCACGTCTGGCCGGACGGTCTCGACGAGCGGCTCGTAGCCGTCGTGCTCCAAACGCAGGCTTCGTGGCGACTCCGAGCGCTCCATGGTCAGCGTCGCGGGCGTGGTGCCGCGCGGCTCTCCGTCGAGCGCCAGGCGCGCCCCGCTGGGCACGCTGTCCACCCGGATGGTCACCTCGGCGGGCGGCGGCGGCGGTGTCGCCTCCGAGGGCTCCGCGGCCACCGCGCGCGGGGTCGGCTGGCTCTGACGCCAGAGCCCGACGCCGAGCGCCACCGCGAACGCGACGGCGCCCGCGAGCACGGCGAGCCACAATCCCTTCCGAGGCGCAGGCGGCCGGGGCTCCGCGCGAGGGCGCCCCTCCACGGTCGGCAGCTCCTCCTCGTCCACGTCGGCGAGCGGGACGCGCGCGGGCGTGTGCCCCGCGCGCATCGAGGAGACCATCTCCCGCTTCTCCTCGATCCGGTCGGC
Organism: Sandaracinaceae bacterium; assembly: GCA_040218145.1. Taxonomy (GTDB): domain Bacteria; phylum Myxococcota_A; class Polyangia; order Polyangiales; family Sandaracinaceae; genus JAVJQK01. Next base: position 25,355 of record JAVJQK010000048.1, read on the forward strand.
GAAGAGCTCCCGCATCAGCGCGGCGAGGGCCTCCTCCGGCATCGTCGGCCCCGGCAGGTGACGAAGGGCCGCGAGCAGGTCGCGCCGCATGTCGTGCGCGGTCGCGTAGCGATCGGCGGGGTCCGCGGACAGCGCGCGCAGGCAGACCTCCTCGAGCACCGCGGGGTAGCTCGGGTCGATCTCGCTCGGCGGCGGCACCTCGGCCCCGATGACCGCGCGCAGCGTCTCGGTGTGGCTCGCGCGACGGAACAGACGGTGCTGCGTGCTGAGCTCGTAGAGCACGATCCCCAGGGCGAAGACATCGCTCCGCCGGTCGAGGGCGTCGCCGCGGGCCTGCTCCGGCGACATGTACTCGAACTTGCCCTTGAGCATGCCAGCTTCCGTGCGCGTGATCCGCCCCGCCGCCTTGGCGATGCCGAAGTCCAGCACCTTCACCGTGCCGTCGTACCCGACGAACAGGTTCTGGGGGGAGACATCGCGGTGCACCACGTCGAGCAGCTCACCGTCGGGGCTGCGCAGCTCGTGCGCCGCGTGTAGCCCCGCGCAGGCCTCCGCCACGATGTAGGCGCAGAGGGTGGGCAAGAGCCGCAGGCGTCGGGCGCGCGCGCGACGGGCGAGGCCCGAAGCCGCCTCTCCCTCGAGGTACTCCATCACGAGGTAGAGGTCTTCCCGCTCGTGCGTCAGCTCCTGCACCTGCACGACGTTCGGGTGCCCGATGCGCGCCGCGATCCGCCCCTCGTCGAGCAGCATGTCGACGAACTCCCGGAGCCCGTGGAGGTGGGGCAGGATCCGCTTGATCACCACCGGGCGCTCGAAGCCGCTGGGCCCCGAGATCCGCCCGAGGAGAATCTCGGCCATCCCGCCCGCGCCGAGCCGGCCGACGATGTCGTAGCGCCCGAGGCGGCGTGGTAAGTTGGGCGAGATGGCGTCCATGACGCGGGCTGGCGTTCGACCGTACCTCCCCCGACCACCGCTCACAAGCGTCCTCGCCGCGCTGCTGCTGTTCGGCCCCGGCCCGACGCGCGCGGCGGCGCAAGAGACGTCCGGCGACGAACAGCGCGCGCTCGATCTCTTCATGGAGGCCGAGCAGGCGTACGAGGAGGGCGAGGTCGAGCGGGCGGTCGCGCTCCTCCAGGAGGCGCGCACGCTGCGCCGGGAGCCCGTGCTCCTCTACAACCTGGCGCGCGCCTACGAGACGCTCGGGCGGATCGACGAGGCGCTGGCGGCCTACGAGCAGTACCTCGTCGAGGAGCCGGACGGCTCGGGGCGCGGCGCGATCGAGACCCGCGTCACCGCGTTGCGTCGCCAGATCGCCGAGCGTGAGGCGTTGGCCGAGGCCGAACGGCTCGCGCGCGAGCGCCCCCGGCCGCCGCCGGCGCGCCCCTCCGCCCTGCCGTGGGTCACCCTCGGCGCGGGGGCCCTCTCGCTCGGCGTCGCGGTGACCCTCGGCGCGCTCGCCTGGGACGCGCGCGAGGACGCGGAGAACGATCCCGCGCACTCGACCGCGACCGCGTCGCTCGCGCTCGCCGAAGATCTCGCGCTGGGGGCCAACATCCTCTACGTGATCGGCGGCGCGCTCGCCCTGGGCGGAGCGATCTGGGGCGTGATCGATCTCGCCTCCTCCGACCTCGGGGAGCACGCCGAGGCCCGCCTCCGGATCGGCCCGGGGCTCGCGCGCCTCGACATTCTCTGGTGATGCTCCCGTGCGCGCCGCGCGGCGTGCTACCACGCGCACATGCGCATGTTGCTGCTCGGCGGCTCCGGCTTCGTCGGCGGGGCCGTCCTCCGGAGGGTCCTCGACGCGGGGATCGACGTGCGCGTGATGGCGCGCGACACGGGCGCGCTCGAGGCCCGAGGCGCGGAGGTCCGCTCGGGTGATCTCGGCGATCCGCAGTCCATCGCCGACGCGGCGGAGGGCTGCACGCACGTGGTCAACGCGGCGGGGATCGCCAGCTGCCGCGCCCACCCGCGGGCGCTCCAGTGGACGCACGTCGCCGGCGCGGAGAACCTCGTCAACGCCTGCAAGCACGCGGGCGTGAAGCGCCTCGTCCACGTGACGTGCACGGACGTGACGCTCGGCAACCTCGATCGCGTGCACTGGGACGAGAACAAGACCCTGCACGGCGCCGCGTATGGAGATCGGGCGCGGTCGCTCCAGCTCGGCGAGGAGCTGGTGATGAGCACGGCTGGCCTCGACCTCGAGACGGTCTCGCTCCGCGCCGCGTGGGTGTGGGGCCCCGGCGACACGAGCCGGCTGCCCGGGCTCTGCCGAGAGGGCCTCGACGGCGGCGTGCAGCTCGTCGGCGACGGGCGGACGTACTTCGCGACCACCTACGTGACCCACGTCGTCGAGGCGGTGATGGCGGCGCTCGAGGCGGAGGACGCGGGCGGGCAGATGTTCCACATCGTCGACCCGGTCTTCCAGCACGCGCGGGACTTCTTCGGCGCGCTCTCGGCGGCGCTGGATCTCCCGCCCCCGCGGAGCAGCGCCCCGCTCTCCTTCGCCCTCCCCCTCGCGCGCCTGCGCGGCAAGGGCCCCGCCGGCCTGCGCCCCGACGAGATGCTGCAGCGCGGGCGGAGCACCCTCTTCGATCTGAGCGCCGCGAGCGGGAAGCTGTCGTTCGAGCCCTCGGTCGGCTTCGACGACGGGCTGAAGGCGACGCGCGCCTGGGTCGACGCCCAGGGCGGCCCGAAGGCGGTCGCGGCGCTCGAGAAGTCCCCACCCGGGGCGTCGAGCGTGGACGCCCAGGTCGCGGCGGCGGGCGGCGACTGAGCGGCGTACCTTGTGAGTCCATGGTGACGGTGCGCCTCCTTCGCTTGCTCCTCGGCCTGCTCCTCTTCGGATGCGAGACCGGAGGCGCGTGCGTCGACACGGACCTGGACGGCTACGGGCCGGGCTGCGAGCTCGGCGAGGACTGCGACGAGGACAACGCGGCGCGCAACGTGGACTGCGTCGGCGTGCCGCCCCCCGACTGCGCGGCCGATCCCACGTTGACCGGCTGCCCCTGCTTGCCGGGCGGCGTGCAGACCTGCCTCGACGACGGCGCCGGGCTCGGGATCTGTCTGGCCGGGGAGACGGTCTGCGTCGCTGGCTTCTGGGGGCTCTGCGAGGGGGGGACCGGCCCGCGCTCGGAGCGCTGCGACGGGGTCGACGACGACTGCGACGGCCTGGTCGACGAGGGCGTGGTCAGCCCCTGCGGCGGCTGCACGCCCGGCTGCCTGGGCGGACTCTGGGGCGAGCCGCCCGAGCCGTTCGTGCCGGAGGGAGACCTGACGCTGACCCGGCGGGGGGAGCTGACGCTGGGGTTCGTCGAGCGGCGCTTCGGCGCGGTCTGGGTCGCCAACAGCGCGGGCGGCACGCTCTCCCGCATCGACGCGGACGAGGCACGCGAGACGGCACGCTACGACACCGGCGGCGCCGAGCCGAGCCGCGTCGCGGTCGACTATCTCGGGGACGCGTGGGTGGTGAACCGGGAGTTCGACGGCGTCGCGTCGGTCACCAAGGTGGCCGGCTCGGAGGCGCGCTGCGTGGACCGCGACGGCGACGGGCTCGAGACCTCGAGCGGCCCGACCGACGTTCGCCCGGTCGACGAGGACGAGTGCGTGCTCTTGCACGTCGAGGTCGGCGAGGCCGGCGCGGTGGCGCGCGCGATCGCGATCGACGGGGACACCGGGCTCGACGGCGCGAGCGGCGGCGACGCGTGGATCGGCCTGCACGACGCCGAGGCGATCGTGGAGCTGGAGGGGATCACGGGCGCGCAGCTGCGGCGGGTCGAGACGCCGGGCTTTCAGCCCTACGCCGCGACCTTCGATCGCTGGGGCACGCTCTGGATGATCGCGCGCGACGGGCTGCTGGCGCGGATCGACGTGAGCCCGGAGGAGCCGATCGTGGAGATCCTCGAGGTCCCCTTCGCCTGCTACCTGCTCTACGGCCTGGCGGCGGATCTCGAGGGTCGGCTGCTGATGACCGGCTTCAGCTGCGACCGGATCTTCGGCTACGACCCGGACGTCGACCGCTTCGAGACCCGCACCCTGCCGCCGAGCCCGCGCGCGGCCACCTTCGACGGCGTCGACCGCTTCTTCGTCGCCCACACGGCGTTCGCGGTCAGCGAGGTGGCCTTCGATCCGCTCCGGGTCCGCGAGACCTGGTCGCTCGCGTCCGAGACCACCGTGCCCTTCGAGACCATCGGCGTGGGCGTCGACGTGAGGGGCCAGGTGTGGACCGCCAGCACCCGCGGAGGCGAGGACGGGCTCGGCGTCGCGAGCCGGCTCGATCCGGAGAGCGGCGAGGTCACGGCCCAGGTCACGGTGGGCGAGGCGCCGCACGTGCAAGGTGACCTGACGGGCACGCGCACCAACGTGGTGCACGCGGAGGTGGGCAGCCTGACGCACGTCTTCGAGGGCTGCCCGGCCGAGGCCCCGACGCGGTGGCTTCGGCTGCACGTCTCGGCGCGCGCGGGCGGCGCGGGGGTGGTGGAGCTCGAGGCGCGACACGCCGCGACGCGGGCGGGGCTCGCCTCGGCCAGCTTCGCGACGGTCGGGACCGTCCCCGGGGACGAGGCGCAGCCCTGGTCGCTCGAGTCGGTGCCAGAGGGAGGCGTGCTGGAGGTCCGGCTGACCCTGCGCGTCGAGGGCGCCTCGGGGGCGCCGCGGGTCCGGCGGGTCGGCGTCGAGTGGCGCTGCCCGGGGCCGGACTGAACCGATCGGGTTCCGGGCTCGTAATTCCCGCGGCCGCGACCGCGTGGGGTACCATGCGCTCCGGAGGACAGCCTTGCTCAGCTCGAAGACAGCGAAGGCCCTGATCGGAGGCGCGGCGCTCGCCGTCCTCCTCCCGGCGGGGGCGCTCGCCCAGGACCAGCAACCGAACGCCCAGCAGGCGATGCAAGGCGGCGGCATGACCGAAGAGCGTCAGCTCGACGACATGCGGGCCCGCGAGCACTTCCGGGTGGCGACGGCGTACTACGACGAGGGGCGCTTCGTGGAAGCGGCGGAGCAGTTCCAGGAGGCCTATGAGCTCTCCCGGCGCGCGCAGCTGCTCTACAACGCCTACATCGCGTGGCGCGAGGCGCACCGGTCCGCGGAGGCGGCCAACGCGCTCGAGACCTACCTCGCGGAGACGCCGGAGGCGCCCGATCGGGTGAACCTCGAGGCGCGGCTGGTGGAGCTGCGTCGGGCCGTCGCGACGGAGGCCGAGCGCGAGCAGCGGCTGACGGAGGCCGAGCGCGAGGCCGAGGCCAACCGCATCGCGGCCGAAGAGGCCGAGCGCGCGCGCCGCCAGGCCGTGTCCGAGCCCGAGATCTGGCCCTGGATCGTGCTCGGCGTCGGAGGCGCCGCGGTGATCGCGGGCGCCGTCGTCGGCGGGCTCGCGCTCGACGAGGCGACCAGCCTCTCCAGCGAGTGCCCGGGCAACCTCTGCCCGCCCACCACCGACCTCGACGAGCGACGCGGAAACGCGCAGCTCTTCGCCGGGGTCGCGGACGGCCTTCTGATCGGCGGCGGCGTCGTCGCCGCGACCGGCCTGGTGCTGTCCCTCATCTTTGGCCTCGGCGGCGATGGGGAGCAGCCCGTCTCGGCCGAGGCCGGCTGCGGCCCCACCGGCTGCGGCGCCACGCTGCGCGGGAGCTTCTGATGCGACGCCTCTTCTCTTTGTGCATCGCGTTCGCTCTGGGCGGATGCTCGTTGGTCGTCGATGGCGAGGTCGGGGAGCTGCGCCCGGATCAGAACGCGAAGCGCGACGTTCGCGTCGACCTGCGCGACTTCACGCCCCACGTCGGTCAGCTCGTGGACGTGAAGATCGTCAACCCGGACACGAACGGGACGCTCGCGCACGCGGTGATCGACGCGCTCCCGAGCGACTGCGCGAACATCTTCTTCGAGCGAGGGGCGGAGTCGTTCGCCGATCGCGTCGACTTCTTCGCCGATCTCAACGAGAACGGGGTCCTCGACCCCGCCCCTGCCGATCACTCGTGGCGACTCCGGCTGAACGACGAGGGGCGCCTCCTCTACGTGCACGACGTGGACTTCACGAACATCGGCGAGGACAACCCGGCGCGGCTCAACCTGGAGTCGCTGCAGGTCAACATCACGGGCGCGGAGGCGTTCGACGGCCAGCGGGTCGTGGCCAGCGTGATCCGGAGCGACCTCATCGATCCGGAGATGGACATTCGAGCCGAGACGGTGCCCGGGATCTATGTGCTCGGGGCCATCGCGGGCGGAACGATCGCCTTCGAGCTCACCGGGGTCATCGACGCGGGCGAGCGCCACAACGTGGAGCTGGCCATCGGCGACGGCTCCACCCGCTGCGAGACGAGCGCCACCGCTCCGAACTCCGGGCCCCTGATGCTCGACCTCGACCTGGGGAGCATCGACTGCGACGACCGACCGCCCCGCATGTCGTTCACGGACTGCGGCCGGTAGACGACCCGCGGCTCAGGTCCAGCGGTCGCCGCAGACCCAGCCGCCGTTGACGGTCTCGTGCTTCGGGATGCTCGGGTCGCGCACCATGTACATCGGGGCGCGGTCGAGCGGGCAGAAGTGCGTCACGTGGGAGCGGCGGGTCTTGCCCTCCGCCACGTGGTCGCGCCCGCCGTGGAAGAGATCCGCGGCCCAGAAGAGCGCGTCGCCCTTCTTCGGCAAGAAGCGCTTCAGCTCGAGCCCCGCCCCCTGCGCCGCCGCGTGCAGCCGCTCGCTGTAGTCGGGGACCACCGTCGTGTCCTCGGGGACCCACTTGTAGCGACCGTCGAAGAGCTGCTCCTCGAGCGCGTGACTGCCCGGGTAGTACTCGAGCTCCCCCGAGTCCGGCGTGATGTCCTCGAGCGCGATCCAGCACGCGGCGAACTCGAGCGCGGAGCTGACCCGCACGAACGCGGTGTCCGCGTGCACCGGCTGCCGCGTGCCCTGCACCATCGAGAGGCTCTGGAACGCCAGCGGCGGCCGCTCGAAGATGAGCTTCAGGAAGCGCGCGAGCGGCGCGTGGTAGATCATGCGCTGCGTCGCCGGGCTCGTCAGGTGGAGATCCAGCAGCTTCGCCGCGTGGAAGGTCATCGTGTCCGAGCCCGCCACGCCGAAGTGCTTGCCCGACTCCGACCACCACTCGGCCTTGCGGGGAGGCAGATCGTGCTCGAGCGTGCGGCGCAGCTCGTCCAGCGCCTCGTCGATCACCGCGTGCGGCACCGCGCCCTCGAGGATCACGTAGCCCTCGTCGATCCAGGTCCGGAGCCGCGCCTCCTCCTCCTCGGTGACCAGGCCGAGCTGACGCTTGCCGGTCAGGATGTCGTGCGCGGTCGAGAGATCCGTCCAGAGCCCACCGTAGCGGCTCCGGAAGTGCGGCACGACGGGCGGCATGTTCGTGCGCTCGTACTCGTCCTGGGCGCAGGGGACGTCGCGGGGATCCCCCGGTCGGAGCGCGCCGCCGTAGGTCCTCAGCTCGGCTTCGGGTTCGGCCATGGCGCCCATGATCGCACGCCTGGACCCCCCTCGCGAGCGGCGTCCGCCACCCCTCCGCCCGCCACCCCCGCCGTTTCGCCCTCGCAAGTATGCGGAATCACTGAGCGGCGCCCCGGCACGAGCCTTGAGATGGCCCGCCACCATGATGGTGAGAACACGCGCAGGTTGTGTGGTCGGCGTCGAAGCCCGAGCGGTCGACGTCGAAGCGCACATGACGACGAAGCTCCCGGGCATCGACATCGTGGGGCTGCCCGAGACCGCGGTCCGCGAGAGCCGGGTCCGGGTGGGCGCCGCGATCACGGAGCTGAAGATCGCGCTGCCCAAGCGGCGCATCGTGCTCAACCTGGCGCCCGCGGATCTGCGCAAGCGCGGCGCGAGCCTGGATCTGGCGATCGCGGTCGCGGTGCTCAACGTGGCGGGGGCCTGCGCGCCCAACCGCCTGGAGGACACCTTCCTCTTCGGGGAGCTGTCGCTCGGCGGCGAGCTGCGCGCCTCGCGGGGGCTCCTGCCCCAGCTGATGCACGCGCGTGATCGCGGCCTGAGCCGCGCCGTCGTGCCGCGGAGCCAGCTGGGCGAGGCGTCGCTCGTGACGGGCATGGACATCCGCGGGGCGCACGACCTCGGCGGGGTGCTCGCCTACCTCAACGGAGAGCTCGACCTGCCGCTGGCCGGCGCCGAGGGTCCGCGGATCGCGCGCCACGGCGCGCCCGATCTCGCCGACGTGCAGGGCCAATGGCAGGCGAAGCGGGCCATCGAGATCGCCGCCGCGGGCGGGCATCACCTCTTGCTCATCGGTCCCCCGGGCGCGGGCAAGACCATGCTCGCGCGGCGCCTGCCCGGCGTGCTCCCGCTCCCCTCCCGGGAGGAGGCGCTCGAGATCGCCACCATCGCGAGCGCGGCCGGGATGGGGAGCCAGCTCGCGGGGGCGCCGATCCGTCGACCCTTCCGCGCGCCCCACCACACCGCGAGCGCGGCGGCGCTGGTCGGTGGCGGCGATCCGGTGCGTCCGGGTGAGGTCACGCTGTCCCACCTCGGCGTGCTCTTCCTCGACGAGCTTCCCGAGTTCGGGCGCGTCGCGATCGAGTCCTTCCGGACCATCATGGAGGGGGGCCGCGCGGTGGTCGCCCGGGCGCGGGAGCGGGTCTCGATGCCCGCGCGTCCGCTCGTGATCGCCGCGATGAACCCCTGCCCTTGCGGCTTCCACGGCGATCCGACGCGGCTCTGCAGCTGCACGCCCGCGCGCATCGAGCAGTACCGTGGGCGCATCAGCGGGCCGATCCTCGACCGCTTCGACTTGCACGTCTGGCTGCCCGCGGTCGCGCTCCGCTCCCTCGAGCCGCACGTGCGCGGCGAGCCGAGCGAGGCGGTGCGGCGTCGGGTCGAGGACGCGCGCGGGCGGCTCGGCCCACCGGACCGTCGCGCGCCGATCGCGCAGGCGCTCGACGCCCTGCCGCCGCTGACGCGCGAGCTGCTCATCGACACCGCCGAGCAGCTCGGCGCGAGCATGCGCGGGCTCGGCAACGCGATTCGGGTCGCGCGCACCATCGCCGCCCTCGACGGAGTCGAGACGGTGCAGCCCGCTCACGCCGCGGAGGCCCTCGGCTACCGCACGTTCGAGCTGGGCGAGGACGGCAAGGCTCTCGCGGCGGGATAGGCCCGGCGCGTCGAACAGGAGAGAGACATGACGAAGGACAAGATCGCGGCGCTGAAGACGGCGCTGGAGGCCATCAACAAGGGCAGCGCCGAGAAGCTGGTGCGCATCCTCGGCGACGAGCGGGTCTCGAAGGTGCCCGCCATCCCCCCGGGGACGCCGTCGCTCGAGCGCGCGCTCGGCTGCGGGGGCTACCCGCGGGGGCGCATCGTGGAGGTCTACGGGCCGGAGGGCAGCGGCAAGACGACGCTCACGCTTCATGCCATCGCCGAGTGCCAGCGCGCGGGTGGTACGGCGGCCTTCATCGACGCCGAGCACGCGCTCGACGTGACCTACGCCAAGAACATCGGGGTGCAGGCGGACCGGCTGCTCATCGCGCAGCCCGACCACGGGGAGCAGGCGCTCGAGATCGTCGACTCGCTCGTGCGCTCGAACGCGGTGGACCTCATCGTGGTCGACTCCGTGGCGGCGCTCGTCCCCGCGGCGGAGATCGAGGGGAGCATGGGCGACCAGCACGTGGGCTTGCAGGCGCGGCTGATGAGCCAGGGCATGCGCAAGCTCGCCGCGGTCGCGAACCGCTCGAACACCTGCATCATGTTCATCAACCAGCTGCGCATGAAGATCGGCGTCACCTTCGGCTCGCCGGAGACGACGACGGGCGGCAACGCGCTGAAGTTCTACGCCTCGCAGCGGCTCGACGTGCGGCGGATCGGGCAGGTCAAGCACGGCGACGTGGTCACCGGGCACAAGATCGGATCAAGGTGGTCAAGAACAAGCTCGCGCCGCCCTTCCGGCTCGCGGAGCTCGAGGTGCGCTACGGCGAGGGCTTCGACGCGGTCATGGATCTGCTCGACCTCGCGGCCGAGGCGGGGGTGGTCAAGAAGAACAGCGCCTACTACGCGTTCGGCAAGGAGACCATCGGGCACGGGCGCGAGAAGGCGCGGGCCCGCCTGGTCGAGGACCACGCGCTCCGCCGCAAGATCCACGACGCGCTCTTCCCCGCCGCGAAGCCCGCGGAGACGCCGAAGAAGGGGGCCGACGCGAAGGCGGCGTGACGGAACGACGAACGGCCGATCGCGTGGGCGATCGGCCGTCGTCGTGCTCCCGAGGGAGCCGGTCTGCGTCAGGACCTCAGCAGGTCGGGTTGACGCAGAAGTTGTGCGGCTCGACGCTCATGAGCGACTCGTCCACCTCGTTGAGGGGGCGACGGTCGCACACGAAGCCGACCAGGCCCGCCGAGCGGCAGTCCGAGTCGTTGGTGCAGGGCACCGCGCAGGTGCGGCTGACCGCGTCGCAGTCGAGCTGGCCGTCCCGCCCCGCCGGGTCCTTGCCCTGTCCGCAGGGGTTGGGGTCCGAGGACTCGCTCGTCTCGGGCGCCATCGGGTCGCAGAAGGTGCCGATCTCGACCTCGCCGCCGCCGCCGGACTGGACCGACTGGAAGCACTCGAGGCGGACCGTCGCGCCCGAAGGCGGCTCGCTCGTGAACGCGATACGCTGGCCTGCGACGGAACCGCTGCCGCAGTTGCTCTGCACGTCCTCGGTGAAGTCGTCGTAGTACCAGCCGGCCTCGCCCGGGACCTGCTTGACGCCGCCCTCACGCACGGGGACCCGCTGGAAGAGGGTGCAGACCGGGTTGCCGTCCTCGAAGAGGGCGTTGCCGTCGGTGTCGGTCCGGACCTCGCCGCCCGCGCCGAGCGCGGCGCAGTCCATGCCCTCGGGCATGACCGCGACGACGTCGCAGTCCACCGAGCCGTCCGCCTCGACGTTGAGCTGACGCGGCAGGCACGCGGCGCCGAGCGCGCTGGCGATCTGGCGAATGATCTCGTCGAGCGCCGGCGCGAAGCTGTCCTGGCAGATCGACTGCACCGTCACGCCGGCCCCGCGGGTCTCGAGCTCCTGGGCCACGCGGACGATGCGGACGGGCGGGAAGGCCTGACCATTGTCGGTCACGCACGAGGGCACGAGGCGGCTCGGGGTCGCCGGGTCGACCCGCTCCTCCATGCGCTCGTCACGCGTGCCGGGCGGGCCGACGAGCGCGTTGTAGTTCGGGCGCTCGCCGGGGCCGGGCGCGAGGTCGGTCGGGATGCCGACGATGGGCGCGTAGATCAGCAGGCCGGGCGAACGGCGGAGCTGGAGGAAGCCGTTGACGAACCGCTGGATGGGGTGGAGCGCCGCCTCGGCGTGCGCGAAGCAGCGGAGGTTGAGATCGGTCGCGCCGTAGGTCGCGCTCGACGGGTTGAACAGCTCGGGATCGAGCGCCGAGCAGTCCTCCTCGTCCGTGACCGGGATGAGGGCGAGGACCGAGTTGTCGCGCACGAAGCCCAGGTTGTCGCCGTCGGCGTGGCCGAGGCTGCCGCGGAAGAAGGTGGGGGGCGCGTAGCCATCGGCCGTCCACGAGGTGGGGGCCGACGGGGAGACCGCCTTGAGGATCGCCTCGAGCTGCTGCTCGAAGCCGCAGCCGCCGGTGCCGACCGTGGACACGCAGCCGACGTTGGTACCGAACTCCTCCGGCGTCTGAGCCCCACCCGGCTGGAAGTTGAGGAAGGTCGGGTACATGGCCATGCAGCCGGTGATGGACGTGTTGCCCGTGGACCGGAGCACGCCGTCGTCGCCGAGGTCGGACCGCATGCACGTGGGCACGGTGAACCCGCCCGTGCCCATGTCCGACGTGATCACGCCGACGTTGAGGTCCTGCACAGGCTCGAAGTCGCCTTCGTCCTCCATGCCGTTCTCGTTGAGGTCACCGGAGGCGAGGATGCGCACCATCCGGGGAAGCTCCTGCGCCAGCTGCGCCTGCTCCTCCATCATCGAGTTGGAGTTGTCGACCATGAAGAGCAGGTCGACCTTGTCCACGCTCGTGACCTGAATCGCTCGGGCGACCGTGACGTTCGTGCACGGGTTCACCGGCCGTCCTTCGCGCTCGATGCAGCCGAAGGCCACTAGGCCGAGGGCGATCCCCGGCACGGCCCACTTCGTGATCCGCATGTTCATCTTTCCTCCAAGAAGCCGCCTTTGGGCGGCGGCCGAAGCTCGCGCGTACTGTAGCCGCGCGAGCGCCGGATGATCAATCGTCTACCACTCCCCGACGAGGGAATCTTCACTGGGCTTTAGCAAGGTCGGATCCATGCCGCCCCGCCGCCCATCCGCGCAGTCCCGGGCGGCCCATCGCCAGCCTGGTTGGCCCGTGCGCCAACATCGTTGGCAGTAGTACTCGGCGCGGGGGCGGCAGCGGCAGCACGGGCATCGGCTCACCCTCCGGTCGGCGGAGGCTCGGACCCCGGCAGCTCCGGGTGGGATGTGCACGCGTCGATCGCTCCGTCGCAGAAGCCGGACTCGCACTGGGAGTGGCGCGCGCACTGCGCTCCGTCCTCGAGGAGGATCTCCGCGAAGCACTCCGCGCGGAGCACGGCTCGGACCGGCGGGTGCGCGTCGGGCGTGAGCGAGAGCTGCGGGCAGGTGCCGCGCTCGCCCTCCTGGTAGAAGAAGCCGCTCTCGCCCTCGAAGGGGACCTGGGCGACGGCGCAGATCTCCCGGCCCTCGCCGTCGTCGGCGAAGCGGGTGTACCCCGGGTGCGCGGAGCACGGGGTCCCCGGCGGGAGGGTGACCTGCACGCGGCACGGCACGCCGCTCGACTCACTGGTCGGCAGGGCGCGCACGAGGCAGACGCCCTCGAGCCGTGAGCCGATGCGGGCCCCGATCTCCGCCACCGCGGGGCCGAAGTCCTCGGTGCAGATGGTGGTCAGCACCGAGTCGGGTGACTGCTGCGCCAGCTGCGCGAGGCGCCGCGCCGGGTCGGCTTTGCCCAGGTCCTCTCCCTCCGCCGTGACCTCCTGGCAGGCGGGGCGGAGGCGGAGCCCCTGGGAGGGGTCGACGTACTCCCGGTACTGCATGTCCTCGGTCTCGAGGAGCGCGCCGATGTCGTCGCCGGCCCAGCCGGTCGGGATCCCCGCGATGGCCGCGAAGAGGAACATCTCCGGCTCGCGCTCCCCGCGGATCGAGGCCAGCACCTCGGAGACCGGGCGCAGGCGATCCCAGCGTCGAGAGCAGTGCACGTTCGCGGTCATGGTCATGACGTCGCTGAAGAAGGCGTCGTCGTTCTCGACCGAGCAGTCCTCCTCGTCGGTCACCACGACGAGCGCGAACAGGCTGTCGTCCCGCGGGAAGTCGTGCTCGACGCGCGCGCGCTCCGTGGCCCGCATCGCCGCCTCGAGCGGCTGCTCGAACGCGCAGCCGCCGATGCCGAGCCCCGCGACCACCCGCTCGACGTCCGTCGCGAGCGCGTCGGGGTCGTCGCCGCTCACCCACTCGAAGAGCCCCTCCCGGAGCGCGCCGTCCTCGCCCCGCGGCGCGCAGCGGCTGCCGGGGTACATGACGCTCCCGGTGCCCACGTCGGTGGTGGCGATGCCGATCCGGAGCGACTCGACCGCGGCCCAGTCCGGCTCACCGTCGGCGTCGTGGTCCGGCGGGGAGACGAGATCCCGGACGAGCGCGGGGATCTGGACCGCCAGGTTGTCTTGCTCCTGGCTCATGGAGCCGGAGTTGTCGATGACGAAGAGCAGATCGACGCGGGTCACGCCGAAGTCGCCGACCGACACGTCCTGGCCGAAGCCGATGTTCGGGCCGATCGCGGTGCCCCGGCGCTCCAGACAGCCCGCCGACATCGGCAGCGTCAGCACCATCGACACGCAAATCACCCTCCAGAGCCGAGCGCTCCACCGCATGAGAGACCTCCGAGACTGAAATCCAACCCTCGGCTCCCCGACAGAACGGGGAGCGGCCGGGGCTTCGGAGGTGTGTCGTCCCGCGCCGGCGGGTTTTCCACTCAAGGATGCGTGAGCAGCCGCCCGAGCGCGGACAGCTCGGCGCCCACGTCCATCTCGCGCTGGCGCTGCCACCGCTCGACGCCGCGCAAGTCGCCCTCACGGTCGTAGTGCGCGGTGGCGCCCCACAGGGCGCGGGTCGGCTCGACGATCGAGCCGTAGCGGAGGTCCTCGACCACCACGTCGAACCCGGCGTCGACGTGCTCGAGCTCCGCGTGTGCGTAGCCCATCGCGAACCACCGGAAGATGCGCAGCTCGTCGGTGCGCATCGCCGCGTCGACGAGCGGGTCCTCCTCGTCTCGGAGCGCGTCCCAGCGCAGCGGCCGCGGCGCCGAGAGGCTGCCGAGCGCGACCCGGAAGCGGCCCTCGCCGTCGCGCGCCACGATCCGATGCACGAACACGTTTCCCATGGTGGGCAGCGCCCGGATCTCACGCGACTCGAAGCCCTCGGCCGCGAGGGACGCCTCGGCCTGCGCGATGGCGCGCTGCGACTGCACGAAGCCGAACGCCAGGTAAGCGGTGGTGAACGCGAGCGCGCCGATGGCGACCCGCCGGCTCCGCGATCGGAGCTCGCCCCGCCACGCCCAGATCACCGCGACCAGCAGAGGCGCCGTGTAGACGAGATCGATGATCGCCACCGCGTCGATCGCGTAGCGGTGCGCGCTGAGCGGGGCGAAGAGCTGCGTGCCATACGCCGTGCACACGTCGAGCGCGGGGTGCGTGACGAGCGCCCACCAGCTCAGGTGCGCCCACTGCCACCACGCCCCCTCGCGGCGGCCCCAGAAGCGCCAGGCGAGGTAGCCCAGGACCGGCGCGAGCAGGCTCTGGACGATCCACGAGTGCGACGCCCCGCGGTGGTGGACCAACGCCTCCCACTCCCCGGCGAGGGCGGCCACCATGTCGAAGTCGGGCGCGACCCCGCAGAACGCGCCCCACGCGAGCGCCCTGCCACCGAGCTTCCCGCGAAAGCCGGCCTCCGCGATGGCGGCCCCGAGCAGGCCCTGGGTGATGGAGTCCATGCGTCAGCGGGCGTGCCGAACCGCGGCGGCTTCGTCGGTGAAGACGACGCCGACGTTCGGACAGCAGTCCGTCACCACTCGCTGGAGCTGGAGCTTCTGGACGGCGTGGTCGCCGACCAGCACCGCCACCGGCCGCCGCGCGCGCTCGAACGACTCCAGCATCTGCCCGAGCGCCTCCTGCGTCTTGGGGCCCGTCACCGGGGGCGCCTGCCGAAGATCGAACACGAGCGCCCGCGCCGGACCGCGCGCGAGGGCCTTGAAGTGAGAGATCTTCTCCTTCGCCCACGCGGCGCCCGTTTGCCCATCGACGTCGGGGCGTCGCCAGACCACACAGCGCGCGATGCCCTCGTCCAGCTCGATGCGGTAGTTCCCGCCCTCGGCGTAGACGCTCGACATGCATCAGCCCTGGGGCGGTCTCGTCTTCTTGAACGCGGCGCGCTCACTCAGGGGCGCGAACCACGCGCGCACCGCCGGGTACGGCGTCAGATCGATGCCCGCGAAGTCGCACAGGCCGATCGACTCGGCGATGGCGATGTCCGCCACCGTCAGCGCGTCGCCGACGACGTGCTTGCGGCCCTCGAGGTGCCCGTTCAGCACGGTGAGCGGCGGCTTCGCGGCCGCCACCTTCTCGGCGTGCGCGGCCTCGTCGAAGGGCTGCCCCATCGACGCGTAGAGCTTCATCATCCACGGGTCGAGGCACGTCGCGGCCAGGTCGGCCGCCTGCCACGCGAGCCACTGCCACACCTGCGCCCGGCCCTCCGCGTCTCCGGGCAGCAACTTCCCGTGCTTGTCCGCAATATAGAAGAGGATGGCGTTCGACTCGTACAGCACGAAGTCGCCGTCCTTGAGGACCGGCACGCGACCGTTCGGGTTCAGCGCGAGGAAGTCGGGCTTCTTCTGCGCTCCGGACATGAGGTCGACGGCGGTGTGCTCATAGCTCGCGCCCACCTCTTCCAGCGCCCACGTCACCTTGCGCGCGTTGTGAGAGAACTTGTTTCCCAGGATCTCGATCGACATGATTCCCTCCTACCGCCATCGCCCCACCGAAACGGCGCAGGGCCGAATCCTCTCGGATCCGGCCCCGCGATGCAACGCTCCCGTCGTTCAGTCGTCGTGGCTCGGGCTGTCTCCCGAGCCCGGCGCCGCGCGGTACACGAACGACTCCATGGAGACCGTGTAGTCGTCGCGGTTCGGGCGGTAGCGCATGCAGTACTCGAGCGGGTAGTAGCCCGAGGTCGCCCACTCCGAGGGGAGCTTCAGCGGCACGCAGGTGTCGGGCTCCGAGAGCAGGTACTGGCGCGTGATCATCGGCTCGTAGAAGGCGATCTCGCCATCCCAGGCGCCGTAGATCCAGGTGTGGTCGAACGAGCCCGGGTCGGTGAACTCGTGCCCGCTCAGGTCGATGAGGTGGTCGCCCATCGCGACCTCGGCCGCGCCGAGGCTCTGGTAGTCGGTGGGGATGAACTGCGGCGGGATGGGCGCGGTGGCGACGTCGTAGTCGTCGCAGTCGATGAGCAGCGCGCACGGCCCCGCGTCGATGCTGTTCCGCGTGGCCAGGTCGAGGCTGTAGAAGTGGAAGTCGAAGTGCGGGTACGTGTAGACGCCCGGCGGCGCGTGGCCCATCGTGTTCCAGTTGATGAGCATCCACTCGAACGGCATGTCGGTGTCGTTCACCGCGACGTCGGGGAGGAAGAGGACCGACTCGTGGCCGCCCATGCACTCCATGCCCACCATGTCGTTCTGGATGACGCCGTCGCCGTTGACGTCGAAGCAGTGGTTGCCGTCGGTCATCGCGGTCGGCAGGTTCTGCAGCGTGCTGGCCGGGAAATTCACGCCGACGGCCAGCGGGGCGCCCGCGTCGTCGTACTGCGCGTAGGTCTGGAAGTAGCCGTCACCCCGGTCGCCGGCGTCGCCGTATTCGTAGCAGGGCCCCGGGTACGACAGTGTGCGCGCGGTGATCCGCTCGGCCACCCGGCGCGGCACGCGGACGTCGATCTCCCGGTCCGGGTTTCGCTGCGGCACCAGGCAGAGATCCACCAGGCCTCCCCGGCGCAGCTCCGCCTCGCTCGCCCCCACGTCCCCCGCCTCGCCCAAGTCGGCGGCGCAACCCACCACGGTCAGCGCCATCACACAACCCACTGTCACCGCTCGCATCGTTCGCATGGACCTTCCCTCCCCAAGATTGGACTGTACGAACCCTGCGCACTGTCTCATTCCGGTGCAAGCGGTCGATTTTCAGTGTGGCGGAATATCACTCTGGACCCACTGTGCATCCGTTCGGGCTATTCACCGCTTTCCTTCATGATCTCGGTGAGTAAGAGAAACCTGGCCCACCGTGTGACAGGAGAGTAACAAGCACCCATTAGCCGCACTTGGGGGCTATTGAAGAGCGCCTCCGAGCGGGTATGAATCGACCGCCTCGCGTTCGCCCGGGAACGTGAGCGAGCTTCCCAGCGAAGCGCTGACGAAGAGGCTCAGAGGAGAGGTAGGCGGCGCCGGTCGTCGGCTGGCGGCTCGACCCGCTCCTTCGCCTCGACCGGCCGACCCCGCAAGCTGCGGTCGTGGAGATGGCTCGCCACCACGTTCGACAGCGCCGCCAGCATGCTCTCCTTCACGCGCGGGGCGTGCCCCTCCAGCTCGCCCAGCAGCCGCTTGACCTCCGCGCGCTTCAGGCCGTCCTGAGAGCCGCAGAGGTTGCACGGGAGGATGGGGTAGCCAGCGAGCTCCGCCCAGCGCGCGATGGTCGGCTCGTCGCAGTACATCAGCGGCCGGATCACCACGTTCCGGCCGTCGTCGCTCCGGAGCTTCGGCGGCATCGACTTCAGCGAGCCGGTGTACATGAGGTTCAGGAGCAGCGTCTCGAGCGCGTCCTCGCGATGATGGCCGAGCGCGATCTTCGTGCAGCCCAGCTCCTCGGCGACGTTGTAGAGGATGCCGCGGCGCAGCCGGCTGCAGAGCGAGCAGTACGTGCTCGACGCGTCGAGCTTCTCGGTGACGATCGAGTAGGTGTCCTCACGGAGGATGCGGTGCGGCGTGCCCCGCGCCTCCAGCCAGCGCGCGAGCGGCCGGCCGTCGTAGCCGGGCTGGGCCTGGTCGAGGTGCACCGCGATCAGCTCGAACGAGATCGGCGCGCGCCGTCGCGCCCGCTCGAGCAGGTCGAGCAGGGTGTAGCTGTCCTTGCCGCCGCTCAGGCAGACCATGACGCGGTCCCCCTCCTCGATGAGCGCGTGGTCGGCGATGCAGCGCCCCATGGCGCGCGCGAGCTGCTTCTCGAGTCGGTCGGTCTCGGTCATGGAGGGTCAGGGGTAGCGGCGCGGCGAAGGCGGAGCAAACTGCGGCGAGACGTCTCCTCGCAACGGAGGTCTCGGGTGCTATCGTCGGGCCGATGGGCGACGACCCGGCGCACTTTCGACGGACTGCGCGCGAGCCGGTCGAGCTGACCGTGCGTTTTCGGCGCGACGCCGAGGACGCCGCGCTCGAGCACTCCGGCCGGCTCGTCGATCTCGGCATGGGCGGCGCCCAGGTGAAGTGCGAGCAGCCCCCGCGCGTCGAAGAGCGCGTGCGCCTCGTGCTCTCGGCTCCCTCCGCGTGGGATCCCCTCGATCTGCCCGCCGTCGTGCGGTGGGTCGAGGACACCACGTTCGGGGTCGCCTTCGGAGAGCTGTCCCGCGCCCAGGCCTCGGCGCTCTACGAGCTGCTGGCCGCGTCTCGCTTCGCGGAGGCGGCCCGATGACCGATCCCGGCGCGAGCGCGGAGCAGAGCCACCCCGGCGACGAGGGCGGGAGCTACGCCGACTGGGTCGGCCGCGTCATCGACGACCGCTACCGCATCGAGGGCATGCTGGGCGAGGGCGGCATGGGCGCCGTCTTCGAGGCCGAGCACCTCAAGCTGATGAAGCGGGTCGCCCTGAAGGTGATCCACCCCCAGTTCGCCGGCGACGGCGAGGTGGCCAAGCGCTTCGTGCGCGAGGCGATGGCGAGCGCCCAGATGGAGCATCCGCACGTGGCCTCGGCCACGGACTACGGGACGCTCGAGGAGGGCGGCGCCTATCTGGTGATGCAGCTCATCCGCGGCGAGTCGCTCCGGGACGTGCTCGCGCAGTCGGGCGCGCTCGGGTGGGTGCGCGCGTGCGAGGTCGGGGCTCAGGTCGCAGACGCGCTCTCGGACGCGCACAAGCGCGGCATCGTGCACCGCGATCTGAAGCCCGACAACGTCATGCTCGAGCCGCGCGACGACGGCAGCCGCCTGGTCAAGGTGCTCGACTTCGGGATCGCGCGCGTCGCGGACGAGAAGCTCACCCAGAGCGGTCAGGCGCTGACGCGGGTCGGCACGGTCATCGGGACGCCCGGCTACATGGCGCCCGAGCAGGCGCTGGGGGAGTCGGTCGACTTCCGCGTCGATCTCTACGCGCTCGGTCTCCTCCTCTACGAGATGGCCACGGGCAAGCGGCTGTTCGAGATCGACGACCTGACCGCCATCGTCACCCGACAGCTCACCGAGGACTGCCCGCGGGTCTCCGAGCTCGTGCGCGACGTCCCGATCGAGCTCGACGACCTGGTGGCGCGCATGCTCGAGAAGGACCGCGAGCGGCGCCCGGAGAGCGCGGGCGACGTGCGCGAGGCGCTGCGGAGCCTGATCCTCGGCGCGACGCTCCAGGCGGTCGCGAGCGGAGAGCAGGAGATCCCGAAGCTCGGCACGACGGAGCTCGCGGGCGCCAGCGCGCGCGAGCCGACGCCGCTGAGCGTGAGGCTCGAGCCCAGGGAGGACCCGAAGAGGCCGCCCGCGGCCGTCGCCCCGACGATGATGGCCGCCCCCACGCCGAGCCCTTCGGCTCCGAACGGCGGCTCCCAGCACGGCGCCGCGAGCCCGGCCCCCTCCACGGCCGGGCGGCGCGCCTCCATCCCGACGCCCATCCGGGAGACGGCGGCCGCGGCGCGGGCCTCGACGATGGACGCCCTGGAGAAGGTGAAGGCCAAGGGGCTGCCGCTGCCGCTCCTCGGCGCGGGGTGCGCGGGTCTGACCTTGCTCGGGATCACGCTCCTGGGGATCGCCATCTTCGGCGGCTCGGGAGACCTCGTGAAGCAAGAGCACGAGCGCCCCGTCGTGGTCGAGCCCACCGAGGAGGAGGACGAGGCCCCCCTCGTCCCGAGCCTCCCGATCCCGGACGCCATCCCCGCCGCCCTCAGCCAGGCCCACGCCGACGTGCTGCTCTCGGAGAGCCGGCGGGATCGTCGCCGCGCGGCGCAGACGATCCTCGCCCACGAGCCCCGCGACGACGTGCCGGAGTTCCTCGTCGTGGTGGCGGAGCTCGAGCGGGCCACGACCTGCAACCGCAAGAAGCCGCACGTGGAGCGGCTGGGCGAGCTGGGCGATCCGCGCGCGCTGCCCGCCCTCGAGCGCCTCGACGCCTCGCCCCGGAACGGCTGCCGGCGGCTCTTCCAGCGCTTCGACTGCTACGGCTGCATGCGCGACGCGCTCACGACCTCGATCGAGGCGCTCCGCTCCGAGATGTGAGCGGCTCAGCCCTTCGGGCGCCGGATCGAGACGGCGCGGGCGTGCGCCTCGAGGCCCTCGAGCCGGGCGAGCGACTCGAGCAGGTCCGCCTGCCGCGCGATCGCCTCGGGCTGGTAGCGGATCAACGAGGTCCGCACGACGAAGTCGTACACGCCGAGCGGCGACGTGAAGCGCGCGGCGCCGCCCGTGGGCAGCACGTGGCTCGGCCCGGCCGCGTAGTCGCCCGCCGCCTCGGGGGTGTGATCTCCGAGGAACGCCGCGCCCGCCGCCCCGATGTGCTCGAGCAGCGCCTCCGGCTCGCGGACCTGGAGCGAGAGGTGCTCGGCGGCCAGGGCGTCCGCCACGCGCGCCGCCTCCTCCAGGTCGCCCACCACGAAACATGCTGCGTTGTCACGCACCGAGGCCTCCGCGACCGCCCTGCGGGGGAGGTCCGCGAGCTGGCGCTCGAGCGCGGCCTGGACCGCCTCGGCCTGCGCGCGCGAGAGCGTGACCAGGAGCGCGTAGGCGTCCTCGTCGTGCTCGGCCTGGCTCAGCAGATCCGCGGCGACGACCTCCGGGCTCGCCTCGTCGTCCGCGACCACCAGGATCTCGCTCGGCCCGGCGATGCCGTCGATGTCGACGATGCCGAAGACGAGGCGCTTGGCGCACGCGACGTAGATGTTCCCGGGGCCGACGATCTTGTCGACGCGGCGCACCGTCTGTGTGCCGTAGGCGAGCGCCCCGATGGCCTGCGCGCCGCCCGCGTCGATCACCTCGGTGACGCCCGCGATCTCGGCCGCGGCGAGCACCTCGGGGGTGGGGCGTGGCGTCGCCAGGACGATGCGCGGCACCCCCGCCACCGAAGCGGGCACGGCCGTCATCAGGACCGAAGACGGGTAGCGCGCCTTGCCGCCGGGGGCGTAGACGCCCGCCGCCTTCACCGGGCGCACACGCTGCCCGAGGCGGACGCCGTCCTCCTCGTAGACGAACCCGGGCTCCCTCTGGTGCAGGTGATAGCGGCGGATGCGCTCCGCGGCGGCGCCGAGCGCCTCTCGCACCTCGGCCGGGGCCTTCGCGGCCTCCGCGCGCCAGACCGCGTCGGGGAGCGCGACCGCGCTCGGGCGCCGCTGCTCGAAGCGCTCGGTGAGGTCCAGGACGGCGTCGTCACCGCGCTCTTTCACCGCGCGCAGGATCTCGCGCACCGCGGGCTCGACTCGCTCGAGGTCCGCGTCGCCGCGATGGGCCAGCGCGCCCAGAGCTCGATCGTACGCGTCGGTGCCTCGGTCGTGGATCGCGAACATCGCCGATCTCATAGCGCAAGGCTGCCCTCGAAACGACCGGCCCGAGTGTGCCATGATGGCCGCGCATGGCGGGTGCAGCGCAATTGCCCGAACCGCTCGCGCAGGGAGACCTCGAGCGAACGCCGTTCGCACACATCCTCCTGTACGTTCACCAGCAGGCGCTCACCGGCACGCTGGTGGTGTGGAAGCCGGAGCCCGGTGAGGCGCGGCCTCGTCAAGATCGCATTCGATTCGACAGCGGCGCCCCGCAGTCGGGGCGGATGATCGAGCGGGCCTCTCGTCTCGAGCGCGCGATGCTGCCGCTCTTCGCCCGGGCCGACGGCCCGTACGCGTTCTACGCCGACACGGATCTGGTGGGCGACGGAGACGGCGTGATCGACGGCCCCGCCGACGTCCTCATGCTCATCGCCGCGTCGCTCCGCGGCTCGTCCCGCGACGAGGTGGTGTCGAGCGTGGTGACGGGCTTCGGCGAGGCGAGGCTGCGCATCCGGCGCGGCGCGGACATCGAGGCGCTCCACCTGCTGCCGGACGAGCTGGCCACGGTGCAGCTCCTGCGCGCGGACCCGGTCGCGGTGGCGCAGCTCACGGAGCTGAGTCCGCTCGAGGCCCACCGCGTCGAGCGGCTCGTCTACCTGCTGGCGATCACCAAGTCGGTGGAGCCCTACGACGAGAGCGAGGCGACCGCGAGCGGGAGCCGCCCGAAGCAGAGCACCCCCAAGCCCGCGCCCCGCGAGCGGCCAGCCCCCCGAGAGCCAAAGCCGAGCGAGGCCCAGTCCCGCGGCGTCCCCGGCGCTCCCGACCCCGTCGAGCCGCCGCCGCCCGGGCTCTCGAGCGAGCACCGAGAGCTCTGGAAAGAGGTGGCGCAGCGCGCGGCCGAGATCGAGACCGAGAACTACTACGACATGCTCGGCGTCGCGCGGGACGCCACCGCGGCCAACATCCAGAAGGCCTACTTCGGGCTGGTCAAGAAGTGGCATCCCGACCGCGTCCCGTCCGAGCTCGCCGCGCTGCGGCCGGTGGTGGAGCGCATCTTCCGCTACCTCACGCGCGCGAGCGAGACGCTCACCGACGACGAGACCCGCGGCAAGTACCTCGCGACCGTGCAGGACGGGGGCGGCACGCCGGAGGCGGAGCGACAGCTCGGGCTGATCATCCAGGCCGCGATGGAGTTCCGGAAGGTCGAGGTCCTCATGCGCCGGCGCGAGTGGGACGAGGCGCTGGCGTTGCTCGACCCGATCCTGTCGATCAACGACGAGGAGCCCGACTACCACGCGACCCGCGCGTGGATCCTCTATCAGAAGACGAACGGCGCGGCGCAACGCGAGGTGCTCGAGCAGCTCGACAAGGCCCTGTCCTTGACCGAGGCGCACGACAAGGCGCACTACTACAAGGGCATGGTGCTCAAGCGCGCCGGCAAGCGCGACGCGGCCGCGGAGCACTTCCGGCGCGCGGCGGAGCTCAACCCCAAGAACATCGACGCCGTGCGCGAGGTCCGCCTCCTCGACATGCGCGGCTCGACGCCGCCGACCAAGCCCGGCGGCGGTGGCGGCAGCGACGGCTCCTTCTTCGGCAAGCTCTTCGGCGGCAAGAAGAAGTAGCCGGCCGCTTTTTCGCGTCGATCCGCTCGGGTCCGTAGCATTCGGGGCATGTTTCAGCTGGTCCGTCCCCGTCGGCGTCGAAGCCTCCGCCGCTCCTTCCGTGCACGCTGTCAGGCCGTCCGTCTCGACGGCTTTCGTCTGTTCGGCGAGCACATCCTGGATCTGTCGCCCCGCGGCGCGCTCGTGAGCTCGGATGGCTCCGCGCACCCGGGCGACGAGATCGTGTTGAGCTTCCAGGCGCCCCACGGCGGCCCCTGGATCGACGTCGTCGGCGAGATCGCGCGCATCGTCGCCGATCGCCGCGTCGAGGATCCCGGGTTCTGCGCCGGGGTCCGCTTCGCGACGCTCGAGAAGGAGGCCCAGCAGGAGCTGCTGGTTCGCCTCGCGGGCTACCCGCCGCCCGTGCCGTCGCGTCGGCCGCCGGTGGACTACGCCGAGACGATCCGGCGCGTCGGCGCGATCACACCCAGCTGACGTCGAAGGCCAGGCTGTGGGGCCCCGCCGGCGGCGGCAGCTCGCGCGCGTAGACCCTGGACGTGACGGCGCCGAGGCCGCTGTGGATCAGCCCCTGCCAGGCCATGCGCACGTACGAGAAGCGCGCGAGGGTGACCCCGTAGAACTCGATGCGGGCGTCCTTTCGCCCGAGCCCCACCGCGCGCGCGGCGCCTCCCTGGGCGATGCGGCCCAGCACCCGGGGCAGCTGCGGCAGCATCATCATGACGAGATCGGCGCCGGTCGCCCTGCCGAGCGACCGGGCGACGCGCGCGATGAACGTCCGCTCGAGCCGCCGGCCGACCTCCTCGCCGATGGCGAGCTGCACCTCGGGGTCGGCGATCAGCTGGTCCATCACGGTGTAGTGCGCATCGGCGAGCGCGAGCGGCACCCACGACGCGGCCAGCACGCTCCGGATCCCGTCGTGGTGCGCGGCGGGGAGGCGCTCGAAGTACGCGTCGGTCAGCCCGCGCGCGCGCATCGCCTGCACGGACGAGAGCACCATGGTGCCCCGGATCGCGTGAATGGGCGGCACCGCCTCGGGCGCGCATGGCAGCCCCACGATCTCCCAGGGCTCCACCTCCCAGGACTCGACGCGTGCCACGGCGCTCACCTCCGATACGAACGGCGCCCGAGCGGGGTCTCGAAGGGTGGCGTCGGCGGGCCGCCGCGCCGCTTCAGCGGACCGAGAGCGGGAAGGAGCGCGCCGCGGTGACGCGCGCGAACGCGACGTCCATGCCCGCCGCGTCGAACGGCGAGAGGCGCACCCGCCGTACCGTCAGCCGGGCCGCCGCGTCCTCGAGCAACATGGCCATGTCGGCGGCGGGGATGCGGAACGATCCCTCGTCGCGCGCCAGGCAGGCCAGGGTCTGCCCCGCGGTCGAGAGCTCGATCTCCACGAAGTCCCGCGGATCTTCGCCGTCCCACAGCAGCGTGAGCTGGTCGGACGGGGCGATCTCCGCGAGCCGACCGTCGAGGTGCGCGTAGGTCCCGTCGGCGCCGAGGAGCGCGACCCCGCCCGGGGCGGCCGGCGCGGGCACGATGACCTCGAAGGCGCCGACGTCGGCGCTGCCGTCGGCGCGGAAGCGGTACTCGTCGACCTCGCCGTCGACCTCTTCTCCGGCGGAGGGCGCGGGCAGGTTCGCGTCGCCGGCGTAGAAGACGCCCGCGAGCACGCTGGCCAGGTCCGGGAAGGTGCGGGGGGTGAGCCGCGCCTCGGTGTCGGCGACGCCAGTGCGCAGCAGGCCCACGTGCAGGGCCCCGACATCCACCAGCTCCACGTCCGCCTCGTCCGTGCCGAGCTCGGGGCTGGGCAGCGCGGCGGCCGGGTCGACGATGGCGCAGGTGCCGAGCGGGGCGGCGTCGTGGCTCCCGAGGAGCCGGAGCACGGAGTCTCCGTCGATGCCCTCGTAGCGGGCGAACGCGGCCTGCAGCGTGGTGTGGCCGTCGGCCTCCGCGGCGATCTCCGCGCGCTCCACGTGCAGCACGCCGATCGAGCCGCTGAGCGCACCGGTCTCCATTCCGGGAGAGGGCTCCACGGAGCTGCAGCCGACGAAGGCCAGCGCGAGCAGGAGGACGGAGAGACGCCTGGGCATCGGGAGGCAGTATAGGAATGACGGGGCTCCACCACAAGACGGCGACACTCCCGCCGCTCGATCACGGCTCTGTCAGACCGGGTAGAGCCGGCCCTGGCGGAGTGGCTCGATCACGCTGGACGCCCGGTCGAACGCGTCCGGGTAGTGGATCAGCCTCATCTTGGCCCGGATCTCCGGGCTCAGCCCGGCGAGCTTCTCGTAGGGCGTGTGGGTGCCGAGGTTGGTCTCGTGCACCATCAGATCGGCCTCCGCGAGCCAGTCGATGAGCGACGGATCGAAGGCGGTGTCCGCGCTGTAGCCGAGACAGCGCCCGCCCGCGTGGATGCGGAAGGCGGTGGTCGGCACGTGATGGAGCGTCATCCGGCACTCGATCTCGAACGGCCCGACCGCCGTGCGCGTGTCGGTGTGGAGAGGCGACAGCTCGAAATAGTCGCCGAGGCTGCGTCGGGCCGGGGCGCGCGAGCCGGGCACCCAGAGCCGCTCCATGCCCGCCGCCAGGTGGCCCTGCCAGAGCCGCTCGCTCACGGCCGGGTTCGCCGCGATCACCGCGCGTCGACCGAGCACGAAGTGGTTGAAGTAGCCGTACCCCTCGAGCCCCGAGGCGTGGTCGGCGTGGAGGTGCGTCAGCGCCACCGCCTCGACCCGGTCGAGGTCCAGGTCGACGTCGGACTCCCGGAGCATCTTGCGGATGGGGTGCGGGCAGTCGACGAGGATCCAGCGATCCTCGAAGCCGACGGCCAGACAGCTCGAGTAGTAGAGCGCGCTGAAGGCGTCGCCGACGCCGAGCGGCACGAAGGAGAGGGTCATCGGCCGAGCCTCTGCGCCAGGCGCGCGGCCACGATGGGGGGTGCGAAGTCCGAGATGTCCTCACCGCGCTCGGCCCGCTCCTTCAGCTCGCTGCTCGAGACCATCGAGAGCGAGGGCTCGGCGGGCAGCATCACGGTGGTGATCTCGGGGGCGAGGGCGCGGTTCTGCTGCGCCAGCTCGGTCTCGTACGCCGCGTCGGCCGCGCCGCGGAGGCCGCGCACGAGGACCGTGGCCCCGATGGCGCGCGCGTACTCGACCACGTAGCCGTCGGTGCCGTCCACGCTCACCGTCGGCATCGGCCCCACCGCGTCGCGCGCGAGCTCGATGCGCTCCTCGAGCGAGAAGAGCGGCTGCTTGTCCGGGTGGACGGCGATGAGCAGGCGCACGTGCGCGAAGAGGCGCGCCCCCTCCCTGACCACCGAGAGGTGGCCGGTGGTGATCGGGTCGAAGGTGCCGGCGTAGATCGCGATGGTCATGGACAGACTCCCGGGAAGGCCGCGAAGGCGCGGCGGCGAAGGGTGACGGAGAGGGCGGCGGCGACGGTGCCGATGGCGGCCGCGAGCGCGAAGAGGCCGGGGTAGCCGAGGCCCTGCGCGAGGAAGCCCGCGACCGCCGCGCCGCCGCCCGTGGCCGCGACCACCGCGCACGCCTGGAGCGTGTAGTCGGTGGCGGCGTGGTCGGCTCGGCACGCGTCCATCATGCAGGTGAAGAGCGCCGCGGTGGCCATTCCCGCGAAGAGGTGCTCGGCGCCCACCAGGACGTGCAGGAGCGCGGTGTCCGGGTGCGCCGCGAGCCAGGCGTAGCCCGCGAGGCCGACGGCCTGGAGCGCGGCGAACGACGCGAGCGCGCGGCCGCGGCCGAGCGGCTTCATCAGGGCGCCGCCCACGAGCGCCCCGACGAGCCCCGCCCCGAAGCCGACCTCACCCAGCAAGACGCCGACCTCCGCGACGCCGAGCCCCCGGTCGACGAGCATGGGCCGCAGCATGGAGGTCGCGAGCGCGTCCCCGAGCTTGTAGACGAGCAGCAGCGTCAGCCACGTGGCCACGCCCGGCCGGCGCGTGGCCTCGGTGAGCGACGCGAGGGAGGTGGTGGAGGGACGCGCGACCCGAGGCGGCTCCCGGAGGAAGAGCACCGGGAGCGTCGTGATCGTGAGGCCGAGCGCGAGGAGCCGCAGGGTCGCGCTCCAGCCCAGCTGACCCATCGCGACGAGGAGCACGCCGCCGCCCACGATCATGCCCACCCTGTATCCCGCGACCTGCACCCCGTTGCCCAGGCCGCGCTCCTCGCGCGAGAGCACGTCGACGGCGAGGCCATCCGTCGCGACGTCCTGCGCGGCTGCGAAGAGGTTGGTCGCGAAGAACGCGGCGAGCACGAGGGCCCAGGCGTCGTCGGGGGCGAAGGAGAGGAGCAGCAGCCCCACCACGCTCACCGCCTGGAGCGGCACGATCCACGCGCGCCGGCTGCGGGCCCGGTCGAGCGTGGGCGCGAGCACGAACTTGAGCGCCCAGGGCAGCGCGAGGAGCGACGAGAGCCCGATCAGCTCGAGCGAGACCCCGGCCTCCCTCATCTTCACGGGCAGCGCCTGGGTGAAGAAGCCGAAGGGCAGGCCCTGCGCGAGGTAGAGCGCGCCGAGCACGAAGAGCCGCCTCACGACGCACCTCGCAGCAGGCCGTCCGCCATGGCGCGCACGGTCTCGGCCGCGCTCCCCTCCGGGATGGCGCCGGGCGCGATGACGGAGAGCCGAAACGCGCCCTCGATGGCGGCGAACAGGCCCGCGGCCAGCCGGGGCGCGTGCTCCGGGTCGGCGCCCTCCGCGCGGAGCGCGTCTTCCACGAGCGTCGTCAACACGCCGAGCTGGACGCGGACCACCTCCCGGTAGGCCTCGCCCACCTTGGGCTCGGTGAGCGCCTCGGTCCCCAGCGCGACCCAGCACGCGACGGCGTCCGGGTCGGCGCCCTCCCCGGCCGCGAGGTGCGCGTCGAGGAAGGCGTGCAGCCTCGCCCGGGGCGTCGCGGCCTGGCTGGCGCGCGCCTCGAAGCGGACGCGGACGGCGGCGGCGATGCGCTCCACCAAGGCGAGCAGGATCTCCTGCTTGTTGCGGAAGTGGTAGTGCACCAGCCCCGGGGTGAGGCCGGCTCGAGCGGCGATGGCCGAGACGGAGGCCTTGGCGTACCCGCGCGCCGCCATCACGCGGAGCATCGCCTCGACGATCTCTCCACGGCGCTCGGTGGTGTTGCTCGGTCTCGGCATGACAGTAAGTTGGGCGACCAACCAATAAAAGTCAAGGCGCAGATCGCGACGCAACGAACGAGCGGCGGAGACCTGCAGAGAGTCGGGCTGCGGTCGTATGCTCTGCGCGTGGTCTTCTCCCCCGAACAGGTGGTCATCCATGCGCACGACGAAGCGGTCGTCGTCGCCGTCTGGGAGAACGTGCTCGTGCAGTATCGGCGGGGGCCGATGACCGAGGCGATGCTGTCGCACATCGCGTCTCTCGTCCGCGCGACCAACGCCAAGCGCACGGGACCGGCGGGCGCGCTCTCGCTCCTGGACGAGGCCGCGCCGGTCCCCGACGCGTCGATGCGCCGGCGCCAGTCCGAGGTCATCGGCGCGCTGATGAAGGACGGACGAAACCACGTCGCGGTGGTCACCGCGGGCCAGGGCATCGCCAGCTCGATGATGCGGTCCGTGGCGCGGCTCCTCTACCGCGGCACGGGGCGCGTGACGGTGGTCGGCACCGACGAAGAGGCGATCAGCTGGCTGGCAGAGCGGGTCGGCCGTGAGCGCTCCGACCTGTCGGCCTTCGCCCAGCACGTGCGCGCGCTGTAGCGCTGCGGGTTCGCGGGTGCGATGCAGCCCCTCTGCCAGAGCTCGCGCTCGGACTCCGAGCGCACGTCACGAGTTGGTGAGCGTGTGTCCCCGACGGGCGACGGAGGGATCGGGTCGGGGCCGCGATCCGGCCGCGACTGTCCTGCCCCTCGGACGAACCCGGCACTACGGTGTGGCGGAGGGGGCAAGATGACGGACTGGCAGGACGCCTGGGACGGCGCGGCGTCGCACTTCGAGCGACTGCCGAATCCCGTGCTCGTGATCGACGGGGAAGGCGTCGTGCGACGATGCACCCAGCCCCTCGCGGGCCGCGCCACGAGCGTCGTGACCGACGCAGCGCTGCTGGAGCTCTGCGAGGACGCCGATCGAGCGCCCCTCGGCGCGGCCCTCGCGGCGGCGAGGGCCGGAGACGCCTCGCACATCCGCGTGCGCCTGGTCCCCTTGCCGGACGAGAGCGAGCCGGCGGCGCTGGAGCTCGCGCTGGCCCCGTTCGGCGCCGCGCGATCGACGGCGGTCCTCGCCATCGCCACGGACATCACCGCGCTCGCCCTCGAGCAGGCGCGGCTCGAGCGTCGCGAGCGGCTGCTCGTGGACACGCAGGACGTCGCCCACTTCGGCGTCTGGGAGTGGGACCTGAGCCAGCCCACCGCCGAGTGGTCCGAGGCGCTCTATCAGATCTACGGGCTGGACCCGTCGGGCCACGTGCCCACCTACGAGGACTATCTGACGCGCGTCCACCCGGACGACCGCCAGCGCGTGATCGACGCGACGAACGGGGTCTTCCAGCGCCACGAGCCGTATGACCACGACGAGCGGATCTTCCGCACCGACGGGGAGATGCGGTACCTCCACACCTGGGCGCACCCGGTGGTGAACGCGTCGGGCGAGCTGGTGCGGCTCCTCGGGGTCTGTCAGGACATCACGGCCCGGAAGAAGGCGGAGGCGGAGAGCCAGCAGCTCCAGGATCGGCTGGCCGCCGTCTTCGAGGCGTCCCCCATCGGCCTGGCGACCGTCGTCCAGAGCGGAGAGATCATCGACGCGAGCCCCGCCCTCGCCCGACTGTTCGGCGCGTCGCCGAGCGCCCTGCTCGGCAGCCCTCTGTCGGCCCACCTCCACTCCCAGGACGCGGCCCGCTACGCGCGCTTCCTGGCCGGCGCGTTCGCGAGCGACGGGCGCTCGCCGCGGATGCGCCTCCGGCTGAAGCGCGACGGCGGCGGCGCCTGGGTGCGCGTGACGGCCGCGAGGCTCCAGATGCGCGGCGGCCGCTCGCACGCGCTCCTGCTGTTCGAGGACCTCTCGCCCGAGGTGCAGGCGAAGCGCGCCGACGAGCTGGCCACCTCTCGCCTCATGAAGATCCAGGAGCTGGAGCGAGACGCCGAGTGGAAGAGCACGCTGCTCAGCGTCACGTCGCACGAGATGAAGAACCCGCTGAGCCCGATGGTGCTCCTGGTCGAGATGCTGCAGACGGGGGAGTACGGCCCGCTGACCGACGAGCAGTCGGACGCGATCTCCTTGATCGGACAGCAGGCGGAGCGTCTGAGCCATCTCGTGCGGGACATCCTCGACGTCGCGAAGATCGAGCGAGGAGGCCTCCGGGTCGTCCCGCGGGAGCTCGACCTCGGCGCCCTCGTGCAGCGCGTGGCGCGGACGTTCCGCCCCCTGGCGCGGCAGTGGGGCGTGGAGCTCGGCTGTGAGACGCCGGACGAGCCGCTCCTGGTGGAGGCGGACCCGGAGCGCACCGAGCAGGTCATCGTGAACCTCCTCTCCAACGCGCTCGAGTTCACGCCCGAGCACGGGACGGTCACGTTGAGGGTCGACGCCGGCCCGCGCGCGGTCGCCGTCTCGGTCGAGGACACGGGCCCCGGGCTCCGCCCCGAGGACCGCGACCGGCTCTTCCAGGCCTTCAGCCAGCTGGGCGCCGAGCGGCGCGCGGGTCACCGCGGGACCGGCCTGGGCCTGTTCATCTCCAAGAGCCTCGTGGACGCGCACCACGGAAAGATATGGGTCGAGTCCGAGCCGGGCTGCGGCTCCAAGTTCGTCGTGGAGCTCCCGGTCCGCGAACCCCCGCGCGCCTCCGCGCCGTGAGCGCGTCAGCTCAGCGCCGCCCACCAGCCGATCAGGCCGAGGGGCAAGAAGCCCATCCACTGGGGCAGCTTCAGCCACCCACGCTCGATGCGCGAGACGAAGGCGAGCACGAGGAAGAGCGCCGCGTAGACGAGGTGGAGGGTGCTGATGACGGCCACGAGCACGGGGCCCACGACGGCGGAGTCGGTGGCGCCAGCCCACAGCAGGGCGCCGCCGCCGAGCAGCAGGTGCGCGCTGATGGCGTGCCAGCAGACGTACATCGTCCAGCGCGCCGTCGCGTCGTAGTCCGCCGCGAGCATCGGCCGGGCGCACTCCTTCTCACCGGCCGTCACGTGCACCACGAAGAGCACCAGCGTGAAGACCCCGAGCGCCATCTCCGTCATGGACGTTCCTCCCGCTCGGGAGGTGGGGGCAGCCCCGGAGAAGTCAACGCGCTCCCGCGACGGCTCAGATCCCGGGCGGCTCGGGGGCTCCGAGCTCGAGGTAGCCGACGTCCGGCGCCGCGCCTGCGTACTGGTCGTTGACGCCGTAGAGGCGCTCGGCGGCGTCGACGTTGGGGCTGCTCGGCTGGAGCGCCCACCGCCTCGCGCCCGGGTCCACGAACTGCGGCTCGTCGACGATCCCGTTGCACTCGAGCCCCGTCGCCGCGCACCAGGCGGGCACATCGTCGTAGCGCACGTTGCTCCACTTGATGACCGGCGCGCCGCGCGTGGTGAACCAGTTGTCGTAGTCGAGGTCGTTCGGCATGGCCGTCCGGCCCATCTCGAAGGCGTAGCGCGTCCCCCGCACGATGTTGTTGCGGAACACCATGTTGGTGAAGGCGCCCGAGGTGCCCATTCCGTTGGTGTCCGGCTGGTCCGTGTAGCAGGTGTTGTGGAAGATCCAGACCCGGCCGCTCGAGTCGTTGCTCACCTTGATGCCGCTCTGCTCGTAGTCCGTGAAGCGGTTGCGCAGGGCGAACACCGGCCCGTAGGTGATCGGCGCGAGCGACAGCCCGTTGTGCATGGTGTCGGCGACGTTCCCCCGGTAGCGGTGGTTGACGCACGCGCCCTCGGGCTCGAGCACGTCGTCGCCGGTCCGGGTGAATCGGTTCGCGTAGACGTCGACGTCGTAGGCGATGGCCGGGTTGCGGTCGTCGGTGAAGTTGCCGGCGTAGATCCCGTTGAAGATGTCGTGGATGCGGTTGCCGCTGGCGATGAAGCCGCGCCCGCCTCCCTGGGTGACGGCGGAGTTCTCGTGGTCCGTGCCCTTCGCCGCCGCCCACGGCCAGTCGAAGACGCTCGACTGATGGATGTGGTTGTCCTCGACGCGCACGTCGTTGCTGCCGCGTCGCACCCAGATCGGCGAAGGCATCTCGTGGATGTGCGAGCCGCGGATGACGACGTGGTCCGCCGCCACGACGTCCACGCCCTTGGCGTACTCGCCCTCCCCGTACCAGCGCACCTCGAGCCCCTCGATCCAGATCCAGTCCGAGCCCACGCCGAGCGCGGTGTTGCGGACGGGGATCTGGAAGACGTGCCCCGACGGGTCGGTCGCGCTCCGCACGTAGAGCCGGCCTCCGGTGACGAAGAAACCCTCGGCGATGGGCTCGTCGTCGTCGCCCCGCCCGCTGCGCAGCCCGGCGAGCGAGAGGTAGTGATAGAGCCGCACGCCGTCACGCCCGACGTAGCGCGGGTCACCCGACCAGGACGTGTACCAGACGCCGGATCCGTCGGCCGTCCAGGAGGGGGACACGGGGTCGGTCCCGTCGAGGATGGCGCCGGGCTCTCCCATCAGGCGGATGTAGGCGCCCTCCGCGCCGTCGCGGCGGAAGCTCACCTCCTCGCGGTAGATCCCCGGGCGCACGACGACGTCGGTCCCGGCGCGCGCGGCGTCGACGCCCTCCTGGACGGAGCGGAAGGGCGAGGCCGCCGAGCCGTCGCCGCCCCCGGCCGCCGCCGCGTCGACGTAGATCGTGCGGGTGGCCGCGTGCGGGGGGTCGATGGGCTGCGTGGTCAGCGTGCCGCAGGCCGTGGACCCGCCCGCCTCGACGCGCACCTCGTATTCGGTCTCGGGCCGCAGCTCGAAGAGCGAGGTCGCGAGGCGCCCGTCGGGGAGCTCCGCCGACTCGGGCGCGCGGTGCCAGGTGGCGGCGCCGGCCGCGCGGTAGTGAACGACCGCCGCGCTCGGCGATCCGGAGGGCTCGAGCACGACGCCCGCGGTGTAGATGTTCGCGTGCAGGTCGAGCGTCCCGCCCGTGGCGGTGCAGGCCCCGAGGTCGAAGCAGCCCTGCGGGCAATCGACCGTGCACCCCGGATCGCAGCTCGCCGCCTCGCAGCGACCCACCCGGCAGGTGAGCCCGTCCCCGCAGGTGCCGCAGCTCCCGCCGCAGCCGTCGTCTCCGCAGGCGAGGCCCTCGCACGCGGGCACGCATCCGTCGGGCGGCACGGCGCCGTCGCGCACGCCGCCGTCCGGGTCCGGATCGACCGCGCCGTCGGCGCGGCCGCCGTCCATCACCGCGCCGTCGCGCGCGTCCACGCTGCCGTCGGGGGGTGAGACCTCGCCGTCGCAGGCGAAGAGGAGGGCACAGAGGAGGGCGAGGGGGAGAACGACCGCGAGGGCACGCTGGGCTCGAAGCATCCGGAGACAGTACGAAGATCGCCTGGCGGAGTCACTCCCCCCTCACCAGACCTCCACGGACTGCCTTCGCTCTCCGGCCGGCGTCTCCAGCACGATGAGCACCCTCGCCGGGACGAAGCTCCTCCCGCGATACTGCGGCTCGGCGACGTACCGGCTGGCCTCGCCGCGCGACGCCATCGCCATCGCTTCGGCGTCGAGTTGCTGCTTCCGAGCGGCGGCGGCGGGGGGCAGCGGGATCCGGTTCTCCGGCACGTCGAGGCCGCCGAGCCCCTGGGGACACAGCGCCGCCCACACCAGCGCGCCCGCCGCCACCTGCTCTGCGACCGCCTGCTGCGAGTCGACGTGCTCCCACCCGGTCGGAGCGGAGGTCGGGCCCTGCGGCGCGGGCGACGCGCCGGCCTGCATCGCGGCGAGCTTCTGTCTCGTGCGCCGACTCCAGAGCACCATCAGTGGGATGAACACCAGCGGGAAGCAGCAGAAGAGCCACGACGAGACCCCGCTGTAGAGGCCGTCCACGTGTTGCGGCGTGGGGAGCCGCGGCGCGGGCGTGCTCGGGTCGCGTCGGACCGCGATCTGGTAGCGCACGAACGGCAGGGTGTAGCTCTCGTAGTTCTCGTCGGCCCCGAACAGCTCGCACTGCGCGCGCTCGGACTTTCGGCGCCTGAGCGGGATGACCGACGCGTGGATCGACTCCACGCCGCGGAAGGTCTGGCAGTCCTCGCCGAGGTCGGCGCAGAGCTGCTCCTCCAGGTCATCGCAGGGGTCGTAGAGGAGGCCGCACCCCGACGAGAGGCCGAGGAGCGAGCCGAGGAGCGCGAGGCGAATCGTGGCTTGCACGCTGCGCAAGATACATGACGAGCGATGCCAAGGGAAGCCTCATGGACAGCGCCCGATCGCGCCGCGCACCCCCGTGCTCACTGGCCCTGGACGAGGCGCGCGACGTCGGCGGCGATCTGGCCGAGGCAAGCGCCCGCGTGGCCCAGCTGGCAGGCGCGAGCGAGGAGCTGTCGCTGACGCGCCACGTCGGGTGGGATACCGCTGCCGACGGCCGCCGCCGAGGCGAGCGCGACGCAGGCGTCCGCGTTCCCGCGGTCGCAGGCCCGATCTTCGAGCTGGGCCGCGCGGCGCGGGTTGCGCGCGACCCCGCGGCCGAGCCAGAGGAGGCCCGCGGCGCGGTGACAGCCGAACGCGTCCGAGGCGCGGCACGCGCGCTCGTAGAGCTGCAGCGCGCGGCGCGGGTCTCGAGCGATGCCCGCCTCGGTCATGCCCGCCTCGTGCAGCGTGCCCAGACGCCCGCACGACGGCATGTCGCCAGCGTCGCAGCCCTGGTTCCAGGCGAGCGCGGCCCAGGACGGAGTGCGCGGCACGCCGCCCGTGCCGTCGAGGTAGTGCTGGCCCGCCGCGACGCAGTGCGCGGGTTGCCCGCTGAAGCAATACGCCCAGGCCGTGGCTCCTTCGGCCTGCGCCGACGCGAGCGAGGGCGCCGACGCCAGGCCGAGCACGGCGAAGACGACGAGCTGGGTGGTGAGACGAGTCATCGCAGGACCTCCTCGTCCGGGTGTGCGAGGACGAGGGCCGCGTGCGGGTCGTTTGGCGCGTTCGGATCCACCATTGGCGCGATCGGTCCCATGATCCGGCGGCTCACTCCCCCTCGCGGGGCAAGCGCTCGCGCACCTTCGCGAGCAGCGCGTCGAGGGTGAACGGCTTGGCGAGGAAGCCCGCGTGGCCGCCGATCTCTCCCTGAGCCGCGCGCGCATAGCCCGACATGAAGACCACGGCGAGCTCGCGTGAGAGGAGCGCCTGGAGCCGCTCGACGAGCTCGAGGCCCCCCATGCCCGGCATGACCACGTCGGTCACGACGAGATCCAGGGTGTCACACGACGCGGCGAGCTCGAGCGCGCCGCGCGCGTCGGTCGCCGTGAGCACCTCGAAGCCAGCGTTCCCGAGCGCGCGGGCGACCATGCGTCGGATCGCCGGCTCGTCTTCGACCACCAGCACCGTACCGGTCGCGCCCGTCGCCGGCGCGACCTCCGGCTCGTCGACCTCGGGCGCCTCCGCGGCGACGTGGAACAGCACGTGGAACGACGTCCCCACGCCCGGCTCGCTCTCCGCCCAGACGTGCCCGCCCGCCTGCTGCACCACGCCGTAGACCGTGGCGAGGCCCAGCCCCGTCCCCGCGCCCATGGCCTTGGTCGTGTAGAACGGCTCGAACACGTGCTCGAGCGTGTCGGCGCTCATGCCGTGCCCGGAGTCCTCGACCGTCAGCTGCACCCCGGGCGCCGCGTCGGGCGAGAAGCCGGCCGGCCAGGGCACGCGCCCGCGGGTGCGCACCTGGACCCGCCCCGGCCCCTGCATCGCGTCGCGCGCGTTGGTCACGAGGTTCAGCAGCACCTGCTCGAGGTGCGTCGGATCGATGAGGACGGAGCCGACCCCGGGCTCGAGCGCGAGGGACAGCTCGACGTCCTCCCCGAGCACACGCCGCATCAGCCCGGCCGCGTCGCGGATGGCGCGATTGACGTTGGTGGGACGGGGGGCGGCGGCCTGTCGGCGGCCGACCGCGAGGAGCTGCTGCGTCAGGCCGCGCGCCTTGAGCGCCGCCTCGCGGATCTCGGTCACGTCGTCGAGCTGCGGCCGCCCTTCGACGATGCTCTCCGCGAGGAAGTCCGCGAAGCCCAGGATCGCGCTGAGCATGTTGTTGAAGTCGTGCGCCACGCCCCCCGCGAGGCGGCCGATGCTGTCCAGACGCTGTGCGTGCGCGAGATGCTCCTGGAGCCTGCGCTGCTCGGTCACGTCGCGCAGGGTCATCACCACCGCCTCGATCCCGGGCAGGTGCTCCAGGTTCCGGCCGACGACGTCGAACTCACGCGCCCGACCGTCCTTGCGGACGAGCCGCACCAGCGCGCGGAGGGCGCCGCCCGGCTCGGCGCGCGAGCGCTCGAGCTGCGTCGCGAAGGCCTCGCGGTCCTCCTCGTGCACCAGGTCCTCGAAGGGGCGCCCCCTCCGCTCGGCCGGCGTCCAGCCGAGCAGCTCCGTCATGGCCGGGCTGACGAAGCTCGCGCTGCCCTCCGCGCTGATCAGCACGAAGAGCTCGCTCGTGCTCTCGACGAGCGCGCGGAACATCGCCTCGCTGGCGCGGAGCCCGTCCTCCGCGGCGCGCTCGCGGGTCACGTCCTCGAGCTGTCCGACGAAGTAGCTGGGGCTCCCCTCGTCGTCGAAGAGGGTCGAGACGGACAGCCGACCCAGGAGCACGCCGCCGTCGGCGCGCACGTATCGCTTCTCCACCTGGAACGCGCCGCCGCGGCCCTCCTGCACGCCCGCCTTGTGCTCCACCTCGACGTCCGCGTCGTCCGGGTGAGTGATGTCCGGCACCGTCAGCCGCAGCAGCGCCTCGCGGGGGTAGCCGAGCATGTCGCAGAGGGCGGCGTTCGCCTCGGCGATCCGCTCGTCGAGCCCGACCAGCGCGAGCCCGATCGGGGCGTCCTCGAACACCCGGAGGAAGAACGCCTCGCGGCTGCGGTCGTGGGCGGAGCGAGACTCGAGCTGCGCCTCGAGCGCCTCGATGCGAGCGCGGAGCGCGCGATTCTCGGCCGCGAGGTCGGCCTCCTCGACTCCGTCGTCGTCCACCACCCCATTGGAGCACCGACCGCCCGGGCCGGTCGAGCGCGTAATCCGCTATGGCGCGCCGGCGTCGCCCGGGGCGGACTCACCGATGGCCCGGAGCACTCCGTCGTCGCCCCCGATCACGAGCGTGCCGTCCGCGGTGAGGATCGGCGACGCGTCCACCGCCCCGCCCACCGGGTGCACCCAGCGCAGCGCCCCCTGCGCGCTGAGGCTGTAGACGAACTCGTCGTGGCCGCCGAAGAACACGCTGCCCTCAGCGTCGACCAGCGGCCCGGAGGCGACCCCCACCTCGGCGCTCTCGGTCGGGCTCAGGAGGAACGACCAGCGGATCTCGCCCGTCTCCGCGTCGAGCGACACCACCCTCGGCTGCGGCCCGTAGACGCCCGCGATCACGTCTCCGTTCCGCCCGAGCGCGACGGGGGCGCGGACGAAGCCTCCCAGGTCGGTCCGCCAGCGACGCTCCCCGTCCCGGCTCACCGCGTGCACGTGCCCGTCGTCGGAGCCCACGAAGAGGGTCCCGTCGTCGCCGAGCGTGGGGCTCGAGCGCACGTCGTCCCCCGTGCGATACGCCCAGCGCTGCCGCCCGTCGGGGGCCACCGCGTAGAGGTGATCGTCGAGCGATCCGAGGTAGGCGGTGCCGTCCACGTCGATGACGGGGGAGGAGAGCAGGAAGAGCCCCGGCGCCTCGAACGCCCACGCGATCCGGCCATCGGAGCCGGCCGCGTGGAGGCGCGCGCCGGCCGCGAAGCGGAGCGAGCCGTCGGGCGCGAGCGCCGGGGGGCCGTCCGCGTCGCCCGAGAGCCGCGCGCGCCACCTCGTCTCGCCGGCCGGCGTGAACGCGAACAGCGCGTCCGCGTCGGAGCCCACGACGACCGCGCCGTCGTCGAGCACCAGCGCCGCGCTCCAGATCCGGGCGTGCGCGGGCGCCGTCCACCGGGCCGTCCCATCTGGCGCCACCGCATGCAGCCGCTCGTCGTGGGCGCCGACGTAGAGGGTGCCGTCGGGCGCGACGACGGGCTGCGCGGTGATGCGCGCGCCGACGTCGTACCGCCACAGCTCCCGCGCGCTCCGCGGGCCCCGGAGGTCGCTGCGCCCCGTGTTCCTGCGTCCGCCGCGATAGAAGCGGAGGGACGGCGCCTCGGCCTCCACGTCCAGCTCCGCCCGCGACGGCCCCTCCACCACGTCCTCGCCGGCTCGAAAGACCGGCGCGTCGTCGAGCTCCCGCGTGCGCCCGTCGTCGCCCTCGGGCTCGAAGTGCAGGTAGATCAGCGCGACGGCGCCGAGCGCGAGCGCCCACATCGCGCCCACCGCGACCACTCGACCGCGCCCGCTGCCCAACGCCATGCGCGCCGCTTAGCAGCGGGGAGAGACGGCGTCGACCGGGTCGCGGGGCCGCTCCTCGACGGCGTCACGGGACCAGTCGCCCGAGGCTCAGGAGGGGGGCGAGGCCGCGTCGACCGGGGTCACGAGCCCGCGGGCCAGGCTCGCCAGGTGGTCCTCGACCGCGTCGCGGCAGGACTCGAGGTCTCCGTGCTCCACGTCCAGGATCATCTTCAGCTCCGGCTCGGAGGCCGCCACGTAGCGGGTGGTCAACGCGAGCAGGGTGTGGATCCGCAGCCTCACCACCTGCGGAGGAACCCCGGATCGGCGGCTGATCGCGGTCGACCAGCGGGTGAGGAAGCTCCCCTGCCGCGTGTTGCGCCACTCGACCGGGAGCGCGCCCAGCTGCCCGACGAGCGTCAGTATGATCCGCATCGCCACCCGGTGCTGACGGGCGACGCCGAAGCCATGGCGGAAGACCGCCTCGAGGGATCCGGCCATGTCGTCGCTCTCTTCGAACGCGGCCAGAAGCCGATCCTCCTCCTCGATCACCACGCTGAAGAACGAGTCGACCAGCGCCTCGAGCAGCCCCTGCTTGCTGTCGAAGTGATAGTTGATGAGGCCGACGCTGACCCCCGCCTCCTCGGCCACCCGCCGCAGCGCCACCCGCGCTGGCCCCAGTCGACGAAAGAGGCTGTCCGCGGCGGACACGATGCGGGTTCGAGTCCGACTATCGCTGTCATCCAGATCGCGCACAGTGGGGCGCGCCGATATTACGCGAATCCTCCCCGGAGATCACCGTCAGGTGGCGGCCGCCACCCCCCCGCCCGCCACCTCCGCCAATTCGCGCTCGTAAGTATGCGGAATCACGTGCGCGGCCTCCGGCACGGGCCGTGCGCAGCAGCTGGGCGGAGGTTTTGCTGATGGAGATGTCCACGATCGAAGGCCCTCGCGAGCGCATGCGTGTGGTCGGCACCGAGCGGCTCAGCGACGCGGAGCTGCTCGCGCTCTTGCTCGGGACGGGGGCCCGCGCCGAGCCGGTGTCCGTGCTCGCGAGCCGGATCCTGCACGAGCTGGGCGGGATCGCGGGCCTGCGGCGCATCGGGGCGGGGGCGCTCGAGCAGCTCGCGGGGGTGGGGCCGACCAAGGCGTCACGCATCGTCGCGGCGATCGAGCTCGGCCGGCGGGTGGCGACGCGGCCCCTGCCCCGGGGCGAGCGCATCGGGTCGAGCCGGGACGTGGACGCCGCGCTCCGGCCGCGGCTGGCCGACGCGGACGCCGAGCGCTTCGTCGCCATCGCGCTCGACGCCAAGAACCGCCCGGTGGCGGAGGTGGAGGTGGCGCGCGGCGGGCTGAGCGCGTGCCCCGTCTCCCCGAGCGACGTCTTCCGCTCCCTGATCAAGGAGGCGGCGGCGGGCGTGGTCTTCGTGCACAACCACCCGAGCGGCGAGCCGAGCCCGAGCGCGGAGGACGTGGAGCTGACCGAGCGGCTGCGGGCGGCGGGGGAGCTGCTCGGGGTGCGCGTCCTCGACCACGTCATCATCGGGCGCGAGGGCTATTTCAGCTTCCTGGACGCGGGCTTGCTGGCCCCGACGCGTTGATCACGACGCCGGCTTGACAGGGCCCCGACCCCGATGCTTACTTCCGGCGCTTTCCCGCTCGGCCCGACCCTCGTCCGTCCGCCGAGCCTTTCAGGCGACGCCCCGCACCTCACCCCGCAGACCACGGGGAAACACCTTCCAGGGCGGGCTCGCCGACGATTCTTTTCCCTCAGGAGATTCAGCCGTGAAGCGCACCTACCAGCCCCACCGAGCCCGCCGCCTCCGAAAGCACGGGTTCCGCTCGCGCCTCAAGTCCGCCACCGGTCGCGCCATCCTCAAGCGTCGCCGCGGCAAGGGGCGCAAGCGCCTCGCCGTCAGCTGCTACAAGAAGTAGCTGCGGCATGTCCCCCGGGGACGGCCTCGAGACGGAGGCGCGCCCCGACCGGCCCGACTTCAGCTTCCCGCCCTCGCACCGGCTCCGCCGGCGCGAGGAATTCTTGCGGGTTCAGCGAAGAGGCCGTCGGGCCCACACCGCGCACTTCGTATGGGTGGTCCTGAGCCGGGAGGACGGCGAGCGGTTGCGCCGCGTCGGCATCACCGTCACGAAGAAGGTGGCGAAGGCCGTCGGCCGCAATCGGGTGAAGCGGGTCGTCCGAGAGGTCTTTCGAACGCACCGTCACCTCTTCCCCGAAGGCTGCGACGTGGTCGTCATCGCGAAATCAGGAGCGCACGAGCTCGGTTACGGCGACGTGCTGAGCGAGATCCAGAAGG
Organism: Sandaracinaceae bacterium; assembly: GCA_040218145.1. Lineage (GTDB taxonomy): Bacteria > Myxococcota_A > Polyangia > Polyangiales > Sandaracinaceae > JAVJQK01. The sequence goes on from JAVJQK010000048.1 coordinate 66,360, forward strand.
TGGAGCGCGCCCTGAACGCCGCAGCCCGAAAGAAGCCACTCGAGCCGAAGGGTGAGCGTGCGAAGCGTCCGAAGAAGCGATGAGCAGCGAGACGACGATGGCCAGCGAGGGCCCGCGGAAGGGCATCCTGTCGCGGCTCCTGCTCGTCCTCATCCGCATCTACTGGTGGACGCTCTCTCCGCTCATCGGGAATGTCTGCCGCTTCCATCCGTCCTGCTCTCGCTACACGGCGACGTGCATCGAGCGATTCGGGGCCGCGAAGGGGTCCTGGCTCGGCGTCAAACGTATCTGCCGCTGTCACCCTCTGAACCCTGGCGGCTTCGATCCGCCCCCCGAGCTCCCTCCCGGGGCGCCAGCCGAGACGTCTGATGGAAGCCAATAAGCGCAGCCTCACCCTGGTCGCGATCGCCGGCGTCGTCGGCGTCGCCTACTACGTCTTCGCGCAGTACATGGCGCCCGAAGGCGAGCCGCAGGCGGCGGAGACGACCGAGGTCGCGGAAGAGGCGACCGAGGGAGAGGGCGAGGAGACAGACGACGCCAGCCCGGCCAGCTCGACCGGCCTGACCGAGGACGAGCGCCGCGCGCTGCTCCGCACCGAGACCATCCGCACCGATCTCTTCGAGGCGGACGTCCAGAACATCGACGGCGCGCTCCGGAGCTTCCGGCTGATCGGTGACCCGCGCTTCCTCGAGCAGACCGAAGGCGAGCCCGAGCCCCACGACGTCGTCACCACCAACCCGGACTTCTTCCCGCCGCTCCGCGTGGAGCTGGCCGAGATCGGCATCCCGAAGGACGCGGTCTGGGACATGGAGCGCGTCTCGGAGCGCGAGGTCCGCCTGACGTGGGAGGGCGAGGGCGTGCGCGTCGTGCGGAGCTTCCTCGCCGGCGAGGGGCCCTACCAGCTCTGGAGCACGACCCGGGTCACCAACACCGCCAACTACGAGCGCACCACCCGCCTCGAGATGATCGCCTCGCACTACGTGACGCGAGACGAGGAGAGCGGCGGCAGCTTCATCCCCTTCGCGAGCCGCAGCCCGGGCATCAGCCAGGGCGTCTGCGTCTACGGCGAGGAGACCGACCGCAAGGCGCGCGACAAGCTGACCGAGGAGGGCCGTCACGGGTACGGCAGCGGCGACGTGCGCCTGGCCGCGGTGGAGAACGTCTACTTCACCATCGCGATGGCGGCCTCCGAGCCGGTGGCGGCGCGCTGCGCGATGGAGGCGGAGGACTTCTTCGCGGACGGCGAGGAGCACGGCTCGCTCTTCCACTCGCGCCTCATCTACCCGTGGGTCGAGCTCGACCCGGGTGAAGAGATCACCTACCGGACCCTGACCTACATCGGGCCGAAGGACCGCGACGCGCTCAACGCGGCGGGGCACTCGCTGCCGGAGATGGTGGACCTCGGCTTCTTCGCGGCGATCGCGGAGCAGCTCGCGCGCTTCCTCCACTTCATCCACGACTATGTCCCGAACTGGGGCCTCGCGATCATCCTGCTCACGCTGATGATCCGCCTCGCGCTCTTCCCGCTGACGAACTTGAGCTTCAAGTCGATGGCGCGGATGCGGCAGCTCAAGCCGGAGATCGACAAGCTCAACGAGCGCTTCAAGGACGACCCGGAGAAGAAGGGCGCCGCGGTCATGGAGCTCTATCGCAAGCACAAGATCAACCCGCTGGGTGGGTGCTTGCCGATGGTCTTCCAGCTGCCCGTGTTCTGGGCGCTCTACACGTCGCTCTCGACGAACATCGAGCTGTATCACATGCCGTTCGCCCTCTGGTGGACGGACCTCTCCTCTCCCGACCCGTACTTCGTGCTGCCCGTGCTGCTCGGCGTGCTGATGCACCTCCAGCAGCGCCTGAGCCCGACGACGATGGACGCGGCGCAGGCCAAGATGATGATGTGGATGATGCCCATCATGATCACGGTCTTCATGCTCTTCCTGCCGAGCGGCTTGTGTCTCTACATGCTGACCAACTCGGTCCTGGGCATCGCGCAGCAAAAATTCAACGAGTACCGCCTCAACCAAGAAGCCTCCGTGGTCGAAGCCGGCGCCGATGGCGATCCGGACGACGACGACGGAGACGACGACCTCGAGGCGGACGAAACGGAATCTGACAAACCGCAGAGGCGCCGCCCGAGGCGCAAGCGGAGGGTTCGCCGTGGACGAGCATGATCGAGACGAAGGCCCCCTCGATGGGGCCCTGCTGGTGGACGGGGCGCGCGAAGACGACGACGCCTCGTTCGATGAAGATGGCAAGGCGGACTACGCCAAGGAGATCCTCGAGGGCATCCTCGACCGGATGGGTCTCCTGGCCGAGGTCGAGATCCGGGAGGACGACGAGCAGGTCGTGCTCGACGTGACCGGCGAGGACGCGGGCCGCGCGATCGGCAAGAAGGGGCAGACCCTCGACGCGCTGCAGTTCATCGTGAACAAGGTCGTCAACCGCTTCCCCGAGAACCGTCGGTACATCGTCGTCGACAGCGGCGACTACCGCGAGCGGCACGACAAGAACCTGGTCAGCATGGCCCGCCGCGAGGCGAAGCGCGCGGTCCAGCAGGGCCGCACGGTCACGCTCCAGCCGATGCCGGCGCGCGATCGGCGCCTCATCCACCTCTCGCTCGCGAAGTTCTCCGGCGTCACGACGAAGAGCAGCGGCGAGGGCCTCGGTCGGCGCATCCAGATCATCCCCTCCCGCGGCAGCGAAGGCGGCGCGAGGGATGGCGGCGGCCGCCGCCGTCGTCGCTGATCAGCCCGTCACGCCGAGGGTCCGAGGCGCGCCGCCGAACGGCAGCGCGTACTCGACCACGTGCGCCCACTCGCCGGGCGGCAGCCCCGCCGCGCCCGCGAGCACGATCACGCGATCGCTGAGCGCGCGCCCCTTCTGGAGCCACTTGTCCGGCGGGAAGGTCGCGCGCGACATCGCCGCGTCGAAGGGCGTCTCCAGGATCGCGCTGCCCAGCTTCGCCTCCACGAGCGTCACCCGCCCCTCGAGCCCGAGCGTCGCCGCCGCGGTGCGCAGGAACGCCACCCGCAGCCGGCGCGGCTCCACCAGCGTGGCTTGCAGATCGTCGCGCAGGAGCAAGAGCGGCAACGCAGGCGCGCCCGCCCCCGCGCCCACGTCGACGAAGCGCGCGCCGCTCGGCAGCACCCGCTCGTCCATCAGCAGCAGGGCGTCGGCGAAGAGCACCTCCGCGACCGCCTCCGGCGTCTTGGCCCCGATCAGGTTGGTCGTCTCGTTCCATTTCGCGGTCAGCGCCGCGAACGCCGCGAGCCGCTCCCGCCGCGCTGGCTCGACCTTCACATCGGGCACCTCCACATCGGGCAAGTGGACGCCCAGCGCCTCGATCAGCCTGTCGATCACCGCCCGGTCTCGCGTCGCGTCGAAGATCACGGGCGAGGGATAGCAGAAGAGGCCCCGGGTTGCGGCCCCGGTGTCGAGGCCCGATGCTTCGGATCCGGTCCCGAGGACCGGGTCTTGCCCCCCGTGGCCACAAGAGTAGACTCCCCCCGCCTTTCCCAGGCGCTCATGCTTCGACTCCCGCCCATCGCGCTGATCTTGGCGACCGTGCTGCCCGCGACCGTGGTCCTCGCTCCGGCGAGCTCCGCGGCGGCGGACGACTGCATGTGCCTGCCGGCGGAGCTGTCGTGGAGCACGAGCCTCTCGGACCGGCTGGCCCTGATCCAGAGCGAGGAGGGCGACCGGCCCGTCTTCGACCGACGCCTCCCCGACGAGAGCGCGTTCGCGGACGCGCTCTTCGCGGAGGGCCTGGTCGCGGAGGGGCTGTTCGTGGAGCAGAGCCGCGAGGTGGGCCCGTTCTTCAGCTCCGACGGGACGCTCATCTCGTCCCGCCTGCCCTCGGTCGCCAAGCAAGGGCGCCGCGGCTCGCCGGTCGAGGTCGCCTGGTGCGTCAGCGCCAACGACCCACGCTGCTCCTCGGGCGATCCCGCGCCCGGTGAGAGCCTGCTCTCGGGGAAGATCTCCCACGGCGTCGCGCTGACGCCCGAGCCCCCCGAGCTGCCCGAGCCCCTGCTCGCCTCGACGTCGCCGCGCGCCGTGCTTCTGGGCGCGTCGGCCGGACACTCGTCTCGCCTCGAGCGCCCTCCGCGAGCCTGACGGGCACGCCCGCGCTCTCGACGACGGCTTCGTCCGCTCCGATCACCGCTCCGTGCGGTCGTCGGCGCCGGCAGCCCGGTGCGTGAGCGCGCGTGGCCCTGCCCTCGCGGGCACGTCACTCGAACGAGACGAATTTCAGCTTTCGAACACGAATGGGCGGGCGCACACGGCGTCCGTCGATGGAAAGGTTTCTAGTCATGAGCAAAGGTTCTGCGATCATCTCGATCCTGATCGCTTTCGTCGCGGGGTTGGCCATCGGCAACCTGATCAGCGGCACGAGCGGCAGCGGTGAGGAGACCCTCGCCGACATCGGTCCCGACACCAACGTCGGCGCGGCCAACCTCCAGGGTGAGGCCGCCGAGGTCGAGCGCCTCCGCGCGACCGTGCCCGAGAACGCCCCGCAGCGCGGGCCCGACGACGCCCTCGTCACCATCGTGATGTGGAGCGACTACCAGTGCCCCTTCTGCACCCGCGTCGAGCCGACCATCTCGCGGCTCGTCAACGAGCACGGGGACGACCTGCGCGTCGTCTGGCGCGACAACCCTCTCCCGTTCCACCAGAACGCGGGGCCCGCGGCCGAGCTGGCGCGTGAGGCGTACGCCCAGGGTGGCGACGAGAAGTTCTGGGAAGCGCACGACCTCCTCTTCGAGAACCAGAGCAGCCTCGAGCGCGCCGACCTCGACCGCTACGCGCAGCAGCTGGGCCTCGACATGGCCCGCTACCGCACCGCGATGGACAATCACACCCACCAGGCGGGCATCACGGCCGACCAGCAGGCGGCGGCGGCGCTCGGCGCCCGCGGGACCCCGGCCTTCTTCATCAACGGCGTGCAGCTCATGGGCGCCCAGCCCTACGAGCGCTTCAGCGAGGTCGTGACCCGCGAGCTCGCCACCGCGCGCGCCCTCGTCGAAGGCGGCACCCCGGCGCGCAACGTCTACGCCGCGCTCATGGCGGGCGCGCGCACCGAGCCGGCCCCCGAGCCCAACCAGCCGAGCAAGCAGCAGCCGCAGGCGCGCCGCCAGCCCGACCCCGAGGCGGTCTACCGCGTGCCGCTCGGCGACGCCCCGACCAAGGGTCCGGACGACGCGCTCGTGACCATCATCGAGTTCAGCGAGTTCCAGTGCCCCTTCTGCAGCCGCGTGCTGCCGACCACCTCGCAGATCATCGAGCGCTACGGCGACGACGTGCGCATCGCGTTCATGCACAACCCGCTGCCCTTCCACAACAACGCCATGCCGGCCGCGCAGGCCGCGATGGAGGTGCAGGAGCAGCTCGGCGACGCCGCCTTCTGGCAGTACCACGACACGCTCTTCGAGAATCAGCAGGAGCTGACGCGCGAGAACCTCGAGCAGTGGGCCAGCCAGCTTCGCGGCATCAACATGGGGCAGTTCCGCGCCGCCCTCGACAACAACGAGCACCAGGAGGCGATCCAGCAGCAGCAGCGCCTCGCGCAGTCGCTCGGCGCGAGCGGCACGCCCTCGTTCTTCATCAACGGCCGCAACCTCCGTGGCGCGCAGCCGTTCCCGGCCTTCCAGGCGGTCATCGACGCCGAGCTCGAGCGCGCGCGTGAGGCCGTCCGCGGCGGCGTGGCCCGCAGCGCGGTCTACGAGCACCTCATCCGTGACGGCGCGACCTCGCAGCAGTTCATCGACCCGCCGGCCGGCGCGGCTCAGCCCTCGGAGCCGGCCCGCCCGGACCCCGACCAGGTCTACGAGATCGCGGTGCCCCGCAACGCGCCGAGCAAGGGCCCGGCGAACGCCCCGGTCACCATCCAGATCTTCAGCGACTTCCAGTGCCCCTTCTGCAGCCGCGTCAACCCGACCGTGGAGCAGATCGTCGAGCGTTACCCCCGGCAGGTGCGCATCGTGTGGCGCAACTACCCGCTCCCCTTCCACCAGCAGGCGATGCCCGCGGCGGAGGCGGCGCTCGAGGTCTTCGCGCAGGGCGGCAGCGAGAAGTTCTGGGCCTACCACGACCTCCTCTTCGCCAACCAGCGTGAGCTGACCCGCGAGAACCTGGAGCAGTGGGCGCAGCAGGTCGGCGGCATCAACATGGCCCGCTTCCGCGCCGCGCTCGACAACAACACCCACCGCGCGGCCGTCCAGGCCGACATGACGGCCGTCACCGAGGCGGGGGCGCGCATCGGCACGCCGTCGTTCTTCATCAACGGCCGCCTCATCCAGGGCGCGCAGCCCTTCCCGGCCTTCCAGGCCGCGATCGACGCCGCGCTCGAAGCCGACTGACGTCGGACCTCGCGTGACCGAGCTCGCTCGGTCGACCGAACGGGCCCTCTCTCAGCGAGAGCGGCCCGTTCTTTCTTTCCGTCGCCACCACAGGAGGCCCAGCGCGAGGAGCACGATGGCGGCGGTGGTGAGGAGGCGGACACGGTGGTTGCGCTGCGCGCTGGCGTGGGCGGAGAGGAGACGGTTGGGGGAGCCGAAAGGGAGAGGCAAAGACAGCGCGAGCGAGCGCGCGTCGGCGCGGAGCGAGGCGGACGTTTCGGCGCTCGTCTCGGCGACCCAGTTCGCGTGCGCTCGTGTGCCCGTGCTCCCCGTGCCCGAGTCCGCCACCGCGTCCGAGTCCGAGTCCGCCACCGCTTCCGCATCCGCCACCGCGTCCGAGTCCGCGTCCGCCACCGCGTCCGAGTCCGCCACCGCGTCCGAGTCCGAATCCGCGTCCGAGTCCGCATCCGCCACCGCGTCCGCGTCCGCGTCCGCCACCGCGTCCGAGTCCGAGTCCGCCACCGCGTCCGAGTCCGAGTCCGCCACCGCGTCCGAGTCCGGCACCACGTCCGAGTGCGTCGCCGAGTCCGTGCCCGCTCGCCTGCCCGTTCGCGTGTCCGTGCTCGTTCCCGAGCCCGAGCGCGTTCGCATGTCCGCGCTCGTTCCCGAGCCCGAGCCCGCTCCCGCTGCCGCTCCCGCTCCCGCTCCCGTTCCCGCTCCCGCTCCTGCTCCCGCTCCCGCTCCCGCTCCCGCTCCCGTTCCCGCTCCCGCTCCCGTTCCCGTTCCCGTTCCCGTTCCCGTTCCCGCTGCCGTTCCCGTTCCCGCTCCCGCTCCCGCTGCCATTCCCCTCGCCGGTCCCGTTCCCGTTCCCGTCGCCGCGCCAGCTCCAGCGACGGACTCCGTTCCCGAGCCTGGCGCCCCGCCACGCATTTCCTCGCCGACCGAAACGGCGCCCGACGCCAGCTCCGCCCCCGTCGCCCCCAGCCAGCTCGCCACATCGGCGGACAGCGCGCCCTCATCCGCGAGCCGCGCGCGCAGCGCGTCGAGCAGGCCGCGGGCGACCTCGGCCGACCTCGGGTCGCCGTCCTCCGCCGCTGCCCGCAGGCGCTCGATCAGGCGCGGGAACGCGGGCGGGGAGACGCCGAAGGCGTCGGTGCCTTGCTCGAGGAGCGCGAGCCAGGGCTCGACGCCGTCGGCCTCGGTGGCGCGCGGCGGCGGGGCGATCGAGGGCCAGCCGACGAAGAGGGAGAGGGCGCGCTCTTCGAGCGATTCGTCTTCCAGCGAGACGCCGAGATCGACCAGGGCGCCGCGCGGGCCGGGTCGCCGAACGCGCGCCGCGAAGCCCGCCGTGCGCAGGGTCACCGTGGTGGGGCCGCGCGCGGCGTAGCGCTCGGCCAGGGTCCGGTCGTAGTGCACGGGCAGCGCCCAGCCGCTGCCGATGTCCCCGTCGCGGATCGGGCGGCCGGAGCGGTCCGCCGAGACCCAGCGCGCGGGCGCGACGAAGCGCACCACCACCTCGCGCTCCACGCCGGCGGGCAAGTCCACGCGCCAGCTCCAGTACGCGTCTCGACCTCCGTCCGTCGGCGCGAACCGATGGCGCACGCGGATCGGCGCGCCCGCGAGCGTCACCTCCACGAAGCGGAGCGGCACGCCCGGCGTGCGGTGGGCGCCCTCGGGCAGGACCATCTCCCAGGCCGTCACCCCCTCGGGCGCGCGGAGCGCGAGGCGCGTCTCGACCGCGATCAGGTTTCGCAGCACCCGGATCTCCACCGCCTCGCGCACCAGCGTCACGCGCGCGTCGCGGGGCTGCGGGGCCGGTCGCGCGCCGAAGGGGTTTTCGCCGGACGCGAAGCGAGGGCGAGGGAGCCCGGCGGCGTCGCCGACCTGTCGCGGGCCCGGCGTGCCCCACTGCGGCCGCTCCGCGCGCGCGGGCGCGGCGACCGATGCGAGCAGGAGCAGGGCGAACGCGACGACACGCACGGGCGGGATCCTGGCCCAGCCGCGCCCCGCATGACATCACGCGGGGGTGAGACATCTCTTGGCCGCTTCTCCGGCGATGGCCGCTCTGCCGATGATGGCCCTGTCGCTGATCGCCTGCGGCTCCGCGCCGCCGCCCGAGGCGAGCCCGACCGCGACGCTGCCCGACGTCCGCGGCCCCTGGGCCGACTACCCGGCGGAGCGGATCCGCGTCTCGGCCGAGGACGCGCCCGCGCTCGGCGCCGAGTCCCCGCTCGTCACGCTCGTGCTCTTCACCGACTTCGAGTGCCCCTACTGCCGCCGCTTCGCCCCGACCGTCGCGCGGCTCGCGGCCGAGCACCCGGACGAGATCCGGCTCGCGTTCCGTCACCTCCCCTTGCCCTTCCACGAGCGCGCGCTGCTCGCGGCGGAGGCGGCGATGGAGGCGCGGGCGCAGGGCGGCGACGAGATGTTCTGGCGCTACCACGACCGCCTGTTCGAGACGAACGCGCTCGCCCCCGACGACCTGCTCGCGCACGCGGAGGCGCTCGGGCTCGACGTCGCGCGCTTCCGGATCGCGCTGCGGGGGCACGTGCACAGCGACGCGATCGAAGACGACCTCGACCTGGCCGACCGCGTGGGCGCGCGCGGCACGCCGTCCGCGTACCTCAACGGCCGCCCGCTCCGCGGCGCGGTGCCCTTCCAGGAGCTCGAGGCGGTCTTCGAGGAGGAGCGCGCGCTCGCCCTCACGGCGATGCAGCGCGGGGTGCCGCGCGAGCTGCTCTACGCGGCCGCGATGCGCGAGGCGTCGGATCGGCCCGCGCCGGAGCGCGAGAGGCCGCCCGCCCGACCGCGACGCCAGCTCGACGAGGGGGTGATCTACGCGGTGCCCGCGGGCGACGCGCCGCAGATCGGGCCCGACGACGCGCCGGTCACCATCGTGATGTTCAGCGACTTCCAGTGCCCCTTCTGTTCGAGGGCGCTGAGCACGATCGACGAGCTCCGCGCGCGTCACCCCGACCGCATCCGGCTCCTCTACCGGCACAACCCGTTGCCCTTCCATCGCGACGCGCTCCCGGCCGCGCTCGCCGCCGCCGAGGCGGGCGCGCAGCGCGGCGACGAGGGCTTCTGGCAGATGCTGCGGCTGCTCTTCGCCAACCCGCGCGCGCTGTCGAGCGAGGACCTCGAGGGCTACGCCGCGCAGCTCGGCCTCGATCTCGATCGCTTCCGCGCCGCGCTCGAAGGCCAGACCCACCTCGCGGAGATCGAGGCGGATCAACAGCTCGCGGCCCGGCTGGGCGCGCGCTCGACGCCGACCTTCTACGTCAACGGTCGCCTCGTGCGCGGCGCGCAGCCGCTCCAGGTGTTCGCCGAGGCCTTCGACGACGCGCTCGAGCGCGCCGAGGCGGCCGCGAGCGAGGGCGCGGCGCCCGGAGACGTGTACGGCGCGTTGATCGCCGACGCGGCCGAGGAGGGCGTCTTCCGCGGACCCGCCGAGCGCGCGCCGACGCCCGATCGGCTGGTGCTCCCCGCCCCGGCGTCGTCGCCTCGCCGCGGCGCGAGCGACCCGGAGCTCGTCGTGCAGGTCTTCAGCGACTTCCAGTGCCCCTTCTGCGCCCGGGTCAACCCCACGCTCGAGCGGCTGCTGGAGACCCACCCCGAGATCCAGGTCGTGTTCCGTCACTACCCGTTGCCCTTCCACCGCGACGCGCGCCCGGCCGCGAACGCGGCGCTCGAGGTGCAGCGGCAGCGCGGGGACGAGGCGTTCTGGGCCTTCCACGACCGCGTCTTCGCCCAGCAGCGTCAGCTCGACCCGGAGACCCTCGCCGCGCACGCCCGCGCGGTGGGCGCGGACCCGGCCGAGGTCGAGGCCGCGATCCGGGAGGACCGCCACGCGGCCGCGATCGACGCCGACGTCGAGGCGGTGCGCGCGAGCGGGGCGCGGATCGGGACACCCGCTGTCCTGATCGGCGATCATCTGGTGATGGGCGCCCAGCCCTACCCCGTGTTCGAGGAGGCGGTTCAGGCCGAACTGACCGCCGACGAGTAACCCGAGGAAACACGTCCCCGAACGGCTACAAAAGGCGCTTCTGAGGCGCCATTGACACCCCTCTGGGCCGGACGTAAGGTTCGGCGCCTTTTTCTGGGGGTTGGGGCACCCAGTATGCCTGATACAGGCAGGGAGCGACTGGACATGGCGAAGGCTCAGGTGGCGCGAGACGTGCCGATGGTCGAGGAGCTGCACTTCAAGAGTGACAGCGCGTTCCTCTGCCTGCTGTTGAACCGCCGAACCGGCTTCATCCGCGTGATCGATTTCCGCTCGGGGGCCCTGCCCGCGAAGCGACTCTTCATCCAGTCCGTCGCGAAGCGCGAGGGCGTCTCGAAGGTCATCACGCTCGTCGAGAAGGACGAGGTCTCCTCGTGGACGCGCGTCGGCTTCGTGCGCGAGGGCACCATCCCGGGCTTCTACAAGCGCAGCGACGGTCACCTCTGCGGCTGCCTGATCAACGATCGGACCGCGTCGCTCGAGATCAGCGACGACGGATCGAAGCAGGCCGATCGCACGGTGAACCATGGCAAGAAGAACGCCAAGGAGGTCCCCGAGGTCCTCGACATGGTGACCGTGAAGGACGCGGACGAGGCGACGGCGCTCAAGTCGCGGGACGAGGCGTTCCGGAAGGGGCGCGGGCTCAACCCGTTCGACGACTTCGGCCGCGACGCGGCGCGTTACTTCATCAGCGCGCAGGCCAAGCGCGGCAAGCCCGTCTACCTCTCGGCCGAGTACCAGGACTGCTTCGGGCACTCCCTGGTCGAGATCGTGCGGCGCCCCGAGGACGACCTCGACGTCATCGCGGTCACGGGCGGGCTCCGCACGATGTGCGACACGCTCCTCGAGCGCGGCATCGTCAGCGCCTTCGGCTTCGCGCCGAGCGACGACATCGGGCTGGCCACCGCGTACTGCGCGGCCGGCTTCCGGAAGACGGGCCTGCTCGCGGGCGGCATCCTCGTGGGCGAAGAGCGCAAGGACGCGATCCTCTGGACGCGCAAGCTCGCGAACCCGGCCGACGAAGACTCCTGATCCTCTGAGCGCGGATCGCTTGCCCGAGCGGGCGGTCCGCGTGCGTCAGCCCGTGCGCGGCCCGGCGTCGAGCGCGCTCGAGAGGATCGCGTGGAGCTGGCGGAAGCCGAACGGCTTCTGCAGGAAGAACGTGGCGCCCTGGCCTTCCACGCGGCGGACCACGTCGGACTCCGCGTAGCCGCTCATCAGCACCACGGGGACGTCGCGGTCCGCGGCGCGCAGGCGGGCGAGCGTCTCGACGCCGTCGAGGCCCGGCATCGTCACGTCGACCAGCACCACCTCGGCGGGCTCCTGGGCGAAGGCGTCGAGCGCGCTCATGCCATCCTCGGCCGTGCGGACCTCGTAGCCGCTCGCCTGGAGCAGCGACGCGGTGGCGCTGCGGATCGCGGGCTCGTCGTCGACCACGAGGACGCGGCGCCGGCCGGACGGAGCGGCCTCGGCGCTCGCCTCGAACGCGGGGGCCACGGCGTCCTCGCCCGCAGGGAGGTAGAGGTGGAAGGTCGTGCCCCGGCCGGGCGCGCTCTCGACGCGGATGCCGCCGCCGTGCCCGCGCACGATGCCGAGCGTGGCGGCCAGCCCGAGCCCGCGGCCCGTGAACTTCGTGGTGAAGAACGGCTCGAAGATCCGCGCCCGCGTCTCCTCGTCCATGCCCACGCCGTCGTCCGCGACCTCCAGCCAGACCATCGGCCCGCTGCGCGTCTCGGGCGTGACGGCCGCCCCGGACCAGTCGAGCGCCGCCGCGTCCCGAACCGCGCCTCGCACCCGCAGCGTCCCGGCCCCCTCGGGCATCGCCTCGGTCCCGTTGATCAGCAGGTTCATGATCACCTGCTGCAGCTGCGAGCGGTCGCCCATCACGGGGCGGAGTGAGGGCGCGAGATCGAGCTCGAGGCGCACGTTCTTGGGCGCCGACGCGCTGACGAGCTGCCAGGTCTCGCCGATCAGCGCCGCGATCGGCACGCGCTCGCGCACGAGCGCGCCGCGCCCCGCGTAGGCGAGCATCTGGCGACAGAGGTCGGCCGCCTTCGCGCAGGCCATCTCGATCTGATCGTGCGCGCCGGTCTCGCCGTCGGAGCCGCGCAGGCGCGCCATCTGGACGTTGACCAGCACGCTCGTCAGCAGGTTGTTGAAGTCGTGCGCGATGCCGCCGGCGAGCAGGCCGAGCCCCTCGAGGCGCTGCGTCTCCTGCATCTTGCGCTCGAGCGCCAGGCGCGCCTCCTCGGCGTGCTTCCGCTCCGTGACGTCGCGCGCGTAGCTGAGGAGGACCTCCACGCTGCCGTCCGGCTCGACCAGCGGCACGACGCGCGACGCGTAGCTCCGCGCCCCCTCGGGGGTGGGGAACTCGAACTCCTTCGCGCCCTCGCGCCCGGTCTCGAAGACCTCGCGGTAGACGCCCTGGAAGTACTGCACCAGCTCGTCGGGCATGCCGAGCTGAACGTGATCCTTCCCCTCGAAGTCCGCCGGCGCCATGCCCGTGGCCGCGGTGATCGCGCGGTTGACGAAGACGTGCCGGTACTGCCGGTCGATCATCGCGATGATGTCCGGCGACTCCTCGACGATCTGCTCGAAGCGCGAGGTCGGCCGGGGCGCGTCGAGCCGCGCCGAGAGCCCCACGACGAGGTCGTCGGAGTCCGGCTCGCGCCGGAGGCTGAGCGCGTAGGGCTGCGAGCGGAGCGTGACGTCGAGGGTGACCTCCTCGTCCGTCGCCAACGCCCGCTCCACGGCGGCGCGCCAGCGCCCGGGGTCGCCGTCGATCGCGTCCCGGGGCAACACGCCCTCCCCCTCGGAGAGAGCGAGCAGCTCCCGGAAGCGCGCGGAGGCGCATCGCACCACCAGCGCCTCGCCATTCCACGACACCAGCGCGAGCGCGGCCGGAGCCGTCTCGATCCAGTGACGCCGGATGTCGCCGTTCTCACGCAATGGATCCCGACTCTGCCATCGCACCCCCACACGCGTCGAGCCGAGATCCGGGAAGGAATACTCGCCGGGCGCTGCGGCTTGAGCACGGGAGCACGGCTCGGTACTCTCGCGCGACGCGGCAAAAAGGCCGCTCGCGGGGGCGCATCGGACGCGCTCCCGGGCGCCCCGAGGCGTGCGGCAACGCGAGGAGACGAATGCGAACCCGTGAGGACATCGAGGCCTTCCTGGCCCGTTCCGGTCATCCGCATCGAGAGGTGGCGGAAAACACCTGGCTGGTCAGCGACCCTTCCGAGGAGCAGGAGCACGTCGTCGTGCGGCTCGCGGACGGCTTGGTGATCTTCCGCATGAAGGTCGTGGAGCTCTCGCGGGTCCCCGCCGACCAGCGCGAGGCGTTCTACCAGACGCTGCTGCGCTTCAACGCCGAGGAGATGATCCACGGCGCGTACGGCATCTCGGACGGCGACCTCGTGCTCATCGCCACCCTGCGCGTCGAGAACCTCGACTTCAGCGAGTTCTCCGGCACGCTCGACGACTTCTCCATCGCCATGACCAACCACCACCCGAAGCTCCGCGAGTACGTCGCGGAGAACGCCTGAGAGGTAGCGCCAACATGGGTTTCTTCGGCCGCCTGGCGACGCTCATCAAGAGCAACCTCAACGACCTGATCAGCAAATCGGAAGACCCCGAGAAGATGCTGAACCAGGTCATCGTCGACATGAATCAGCAGCTCGTCGAGGCGAAGAAGCAAGTCGCCGTGGCGATCGCCGACGAGAAGCGACTGCAGAAGCAGTACAACAACGAGAAGTCGATCACCGACGAGTGGCACAAGAAGGCCATGCTCGCGGTGCGCGCGGGTGACGACGAGCTCGCCAAAGAAGCTCTCATGCGGAAGAAGGAGCACGAGAGTCTCGCCACCGCGTTCGAGGAGCAGTGGCGCAAGCAGCAGATCGCCGTCAACTCGCTCAAGACCGCGCTCCGCGCGCTGAACAACAAGATCGAAGAGGCGAAGCGCAAGAAGAACGTGCTCATCGCCCGCAAGCGCCGCGCGGAGGCGATGAAGTCCATCCAGGAGACCATGAGCGGTCTCTCGGACAACGCCGCGTTCGAGACCTTCGATCGCATGAGCGAGAAGATCGATCAGATCGAGGCCGAGGCCGAGGCCGGCGCGGAGCTCAGCGAGGAGTACACGGGCGACGTGCTCAAGCACAAGTTCGCCACCCTCGAGGCGACCGCCGGCGCCGACGCCGACCTCGAGACCCTCAAGCGCGAGATGGGCCTCATCCAGGAGGAGGCCCCCGCCGTCGAAGCCCGCGTCGAGGAGGCCGAGGAAGAGGCCGAGATGGACGAGGAAGAGATGGCGGAGCTCGAGGCGGCCCTCGACGAGCTCAAGCGCCGCGAGGAGATGACGAAGGGTTAGGCGGGCCGCGTCAGCGGCCTGCCCCCCTGCCCTTGCCCTTGCCCCTGCCCCTGCCCCCGCGAAAAAGCGGCGAGAGCACCCGGCGTAGAAGCGCGAGCCCTCCACACGGGCCCTCCCCCCCCACACCCCCGCCCCACCACCCCACCCTCGCCACACCCCCACTCGACCCCGAGCGAGAACGCGCGACGGAAGCGTTCTTGCTCGCCGTCTGGACCGTGGCCTCCCCTGGGACGGAACGGATACGGACGCGCCTCCTCGGCGCCGCCCTGACCTGCGCCGCGATCCTGACGAGCCCCCTGGCCGCCGCCGCGCAGACCGCGCCCGACGAAGAATCGGCGCTCGAGGACGACGCGCCCTCTCCCGCGGATCCCCCCGAAGGCGAAGACCTGCCCGTCCACCCCACCGACGCGCTCGTCGAGACGCCCGAGGCCGACCCCGACGAACAAGAGGACGACGAGGAAGAAGAAGACGGCCCCTGGGTCCGCGCCGACGCCCCCGCCCGCGTCCCACGCGGCGTCGCCTTCACCGACGAGCCGATCAGCGCCACCGATCGCCCCCACGTGGAGCTGCGCAGCGACGACCTCGCGCTGCGCGTGGGCGTGCTGCTGACCGTGCTCGCCGACTACGCCTTCAGCCCGCCGGAGAACGAGGGCGACGGCGTCCGCATCTCGGACGCGCGCCTCGCGCTCGTGGGCGAGGCCGGCGAGGCGTGGCGCTTCACCCTGCAGGCCGACTTCGCCGAGGACCTCCCGCTCGTGGACGCGCGCGTGACCTACCGCCCGTGGAGCGCGCTCAACGTGCACGTCGGGCGCTTCAAGGTCCCCATCAGCGGGGAGCTGCTCACCTCGGCCGCCGACACCGACCTCATCGAGCGCGCCCGGGTGGTGCGCGCCCTCGCCCCGGGCCGCTCCGCGGGCGTCGAGCTGAGCGGCGAGCTCCTCGACCGGCGCCTCTTCTACCGGGCCGGCGTGTTCCACGGCGCGGTCGACCTGGCCGAGGACGGCGCGCCGGTGATCGCGACGGCGCGGCTCGGGACCCGCCTGCCCTTCGACGAGGAGAGCTGGATCGTCATCGCGGCCAACGGCGGCTGGATCGACGACGCGCTCACGCCCATCTCCTTTCTGGACGCCCCCTTCGACGGCGAGCGCGTCGTGGCCGGCGGCGACGTGCGCCTGATCGCGGGCCCCGTCCTGATCGGGGGCGAGCTGCTCTACACCCGCCTCGACCCGGAGGGGAACGCGAGCTTCGACGCCTGGGGCCACCACCTCACCGCGGGGGTGCAGCTGTTCCCGTTCCTGCAGCTCCTCGTCCGCTGGGACGGCTTCGAGCGCACCGACACGGGCGAGCGCGCCGACCTGGTGATCCCCGGGGCCACCTTCGTGGTGCCCGACTTCGCGCCGCTCCGGCTGCGCTTCAACGTCGCCATCCCCACCCGCGAGCCCGAGCAGACCCGCGTGCTCGGCGCCGCGCAGCTGGCCTTCTGATCCTGGCACTCGGCCGCCTTGACTGCTGCCAAGGGGAGCTTATCGTTGGCCCAGCGCGAAGGAGCTGAAGTGCCCACGTATGACTATGGTTGCGAGGCCTGCGGAGCCCAGTGGGAGCTCCAGCAGCGCATCACCGAAGATGCGGTCAAGAAGTGCCCGAAGTGCAAGAAGATGAAGGCGCGACGCCTCATCAGCGGCGGTAACTTCATTCTCAAGGGCAGCGGCTGGTACGCGGACCTGTACCACAAGCCGAAGGCCAGCTCGTCGAAGAAGTCCGAGTCCAAGGACAGCTCCGACGGCGGCTCGAGCAAGAGCTCCGAGTCCAAGAGCTCGGAGTCCAAGAGCTCGGACTCGGGTAGCTCCAGCAAGAAGGCCGCGAACGAGTAGTCGTCACCGGGCGAGCGCGGCGATCTCCGCCTCGCCCAGCGCGCGGTCGTAGACCCTCAGGTCCGCGATCCAGCCCTCGAACGCCTCCATCCCCGCCGCATCCCGCGCGCCGATCAGGATGTCGGAGGCGTCCGTGCGCTGGCCCGCGAAGGTCGCGAAATTGGGCGAGGCGCCGTCGAGGTAGAGGGTGAGCCCGTCGCCGTCGAAGACCATCGCGAAGTGCGTCCACCCGCCGGGGGCGAGCGGGGTCGACGAGGAGATGACGTCCCCGCTGTCGCCGCCGTAGCCGAGGGCGTGCAGGCCCATGCGCCCCTCGAGCCAGACGCGAAGCGTCGACTGGCCCGCGTCCGCGAACGGCCGGCGCAGCAGGGTCATCGACTCGCCGTCGAGCAGCGTGCGGGGCTCGACGAAGCCGGCCAGGGTGAACGCGCCGCTGGTCGCGAGATCGAGCCCCGGGACGCGCAGCACGTCGTCGATCCCGTCGAAGCGGCACGCCGAGCCGGTCGGGCCGACGGCCTCGTGGCTCGGGCAGCTCGCGCCGTCGCAGATCGGGGCCGGCCCCTCGGCCGCGTTGCGGGGCGCGGCGCCGCCGGCGCACTCGAGCTCGAAGACGGGCCCGGGCGGCGCGGCGCCGACGCACCCCTCCACCGCCGAGCAGGTGGCCGGCGCCTCGCACGCGTCCGGGCGCGCCTCCGCCACGCAGGTCCCGCCCACGCAGCGCGCGTCGGCGCAGCTCGCCACGGGCGCGCAGTCGGCGTCGGCCGCGCACTCGGGGGGCGGGCACGAGGCCTCGGTCCCCTCCACACACTCCAGGCTGCCGCAGCCGCCGCGGATGCAGGTCTCGGTGGTCTCGTCGCAGGTCACCCCCGCGCAGCTCCGGGGGATCACCACGGTCAGGATCCGCGGGCCGTCGTGGCGAAAGACCATCGTGCGGGTCGCGATCGACTCGCCGCCCCGGGTGACGGTGACCGAGAGGCGGTAGCGACCCGGGGCGAGGTCGGGCACCTGCGCGACCCTCGTGGGCCCCTCGCCGCGCGTCGTCATCGGCGCGTTGCCGATCGCGCCCCCCGGATCGAGCGCGGTCAGCGCGGTGTCGATCTCCATGCCGGGCGTCAGATCCGTGCGCAGCTCCACGATCAGCGTGCCCGGCCCCGGCTCGCAGGCGGCGAGCGCGAGGGCGACGGCGATCGGGAGACACCGCATTCGTACAGTGTGCCGGGCTCCACCCCCGATTGCCAACTCCGCTTCACAGGCGCGGGCGTCGGTATTCCGTCGCCGTTTTCCTCGCCGAGATCATTGCGGAAACTCCCGCCGACACCACCACCTCCCGACGGTACGGGGCTTGCTCCCCGTCGGGCGTTTGTTCTCCTCAAGCCGGCTGCAGGTAGCTGACCTGGATGGTCTTCACCCCGCCATCCGCGAACCGCACGTCCACGCGGGGCGGGGTGGTCGGCTTGATGTCGACGATCTTGCCGACCCCGAACTTGCGGTGGGCGACGCGCATGCCCAGCTCGATCGTCTCGCCCTCGAAGTCGGAGCCCTCGGTGCGGTCCACGTAGGAGTCGCCGCTGGCCACCTTCGGCGCCTTCGGCCGCTCCCACTGGCGCTGCCCGCGGTAGCCCCGCCAGCCCTGCGAGGTGGTCGGCGCCGGCCGCCGCTGGCCGAGCCGGCGCACGTCCTCGGGGGGCAGCTCGAGCAGGAAGCGCGACTCGGTCTTCGGGAGCTTGTCGCGGAAGAGGCGCCGGGTCTGGGCCCAGGTGAGCATCAGCCGCTCCTCGGCCCGGGTCAGGGCGACGTAGGCGAGCCGCCGCTCCTCCTCGATCTGCTCCTCGTCGAGCGGCTCCTGGCCGCGCTTGAAGGGGAAGGTGTCCTCCTCCAGCCCCGCGACGAAGACGACGGGGAACTCGAGCCCCTTCGCCGCGTGCACGGTCATCAGGGTCAGCTTCTCCTCGGGCTGCTCCTCGTCGTCGCCCGCGGTGTCGAGCGTGACCGCCTCGAGGAAGTCGGTGAGCGTCAGCTCGGGGTTCTCCTCGTGCGCGAGCTGGATCGCGCCGAGCAGCTCCTCGATGTTCTGCATGCGCGCGTCGGCTTCGGGCGTGTCCTGGTCCTTGAGCGCCTGCTTGTAGCCGGTGTCCTCGTAGACGGCGTAGGCCACGGCCGCGAGCGGGTCGCCCGACTCGAGCCGGCCCCGCAGGACGCCCATCAGGTCGACGAAGTGCTTGAAGCGCTTGCTCGGCCCGCCGCGCCCGCGCGCCGCCAGCTCGAGCGCGCGCCAGACCCCGGTGCCCGCCCTCGACGCGTTGTCGAGCAGGGTCTCGACGCTCTTCTTGCCGATGCCGCGCGCGGGCACGTTCACCACGCGCAGCAGGCTGACGTCGTCCTCGGGGTTGGTCAGCAGCCGCAGGTACGCGAGCAGGTCCTTGACCTCCGCCCGGTCGTAGAAGCGCATGCCGCCCACGATCCGGTAGGGCACGTTCGTGCGCCGGAGCTCGTCCTCGATCACGCGCGACTGGGCGTGCACGCGGTAGAACACGGCCATCTCGTCGAGCGAGCGGCCCGCGATGCGGAGCTGGCGCACCGCCTCGACGATCAGCTCCGACTCCTGCCGCTCGTCCGAGCAGGTGACCACGCTGATCGGCGCGCCCTCCTCGTTCTCCGTCCAGAGCTCCTTCGGCTCGCGGTGCACGGCGCGGGTGATGATCGCGTTCGCGGCCCTCAGGATGCGCTGCGTGCTGCGGTAGTTCTGCTCGAGCTTGATGACGGAGGTGTCCGGGAACTCCTCCTTGAAGTGCAGGATGTTGCGGCGGTCCGCGCCCCGCCATCGGTAGATGCCCTGGTCGTCGTCGCCGACCACCGTGACCTGCCGGTGCTGGGCCGCGATGGCGCGCACCAGCCGGTACTGCACGTGGTTGGTGTCCTGGAACTCGTCCACGAGCAGGTGCTTGAAGCGCCGGCCGAGCTCCACCCGGAGCGCCTCCTCGGACTCGACCGCGAGCACGAGCCGGTAGATGAGGTCGGAGAAGTCGAGCGCGTTGGCCTTGGCCATGCGCTCCTCGTACTGGGCGTAGATGCGCTGGATCTGCTCGTCGAAGACGTTGCCGACGATCATGTCGCCCGGGCCGCGGACCTCCTGCTTCTCGCGGCCGATCCGGTTGACGAGGAGCTTCGCCGCGTAGCGCTTCTCGTCCAGCTCCATGTCCTTGAGCACGCGCTTGACCATCGCGCGGCTGTCCTGGTCGTCGTAGATGGTGAAGTCCTTGCGGACCCCGACCTGATCGGCGAAGCGGCGCAGGAGCCGGGCGCAGGTCGCGTGGAAGGTGCCGACCCAGAGATCGCGCGCCCGCCCGCCGACGAGCTTGGCGAGCCGATCGCGCATCTCCTGCGCGGCCTTGTTGGTGAAGGTGACGGCGAGGATGTTCCACGGCGCCACCCCCCGCTCGGTGACCAGGTGCGCCACGCGGTAGGTGATCACGCGCGTCTTGCCGCTGCCGGCGCCCGCGAAGACCACCAACGGCCCTCCGTCGTGGAGGACCGCTTCTCGCTGGGGCGGATTCAGCCCCGCCAGACCGGGGTCCACTGGATCGATGTTCACGATGGCTGACCCTAAACCGACCCGCATCGAGAGACCAGAGCTGCCCTCGCCGCCCCTGCGGCGAAGCGGCGTCAGGGGAGCGGAGCATGCTATGAATCGCACCATGGACCCGGCCGCACGCGACTCGCGCCCCGCCTCGAAGGAGGCGAACGGCGGCGTGAATGAAGCGGAGGAGCCCGCGTCCAAGAGGGCAGACGGGCCCGCGCCGAAGGAAGAGATCGGCGACCGCGTCTTGGTCGAGCGGGTTCAAGGAGGAGACGAGCAGGCCTTCCGGACCCTGTACGAGCGCTACCACCGGCGCGCCTTCGCGGTCGCCTTCGGGGTGGTGAAGAACAAACAGGACGCGCTCGACGTCGTTCAGGACGGCTTCGTCAAAGTCCACAAGCACATCGGCAAGTTCCAGGGCACCAGCAGCTTCTACACCTGGCTCTACCGGATCATCATGAACCTCTCGATCGACCACGTCCGACGCCGCAAGAACTCCAAGGGGTTGGAGTACGACGACGCGGTGCGGCGCGAGGCCGACGAGGTGGCCGGCGACGGCACGCTCCTGCCCCGCATCCTCGACGCCAACCCGGGCAAGACCGTGGTGCGGCGCGAGCTGCTCGAGAAGATCCAGGGCGCGCTCGACGAGCTGCCCGAGTACCACCGCGAAGTGATCCTGCTCCGAGAGATCGAGGGCCTCAGCTACGAAGAGATGAGCGAGGCCCTCGGCGTGCCCAAGGGCACGATCATGAGCCGGCTCTTCCACGCCCGGAAGAAGATGCAGGCCGCCCTGAGCGACTACATGGAGGGGGAGCTCCACCTCGAGGATTGAACGATGACCGCCCCGAACCGCGACGACCAGCTGCAGCAGTACTTCGACGGAGAGCTCCCTCCGGACGAGGCCGACGCGCTCGAGCGCCAGCTCGAGGCGGGCGACGACGACGCTGCGGAGCTGCGCGCGAAGCTCGAGGGGCTCTCGCACCTGCACACCCTCGTCGAGGCGCACGCCGACGCGCTCGCGAGCGAGCTCGACTCGGAGGCGCTCTTCAGCGCGATCCGGGCCAAGATCGACGCCGGGGTCGAGGACGACGTTCCGATGTTTCCGGGTGAGGAGTTGCCTGGGGACGCCGCGGCCGAAGAGCGCCCCGCGCTGCGCGTGCTCGACGGAGGCGCGGGGGCCGAGAAGAAGCAGGCGCCCGCCGAGGCCCCGGCCGAGGACACCTCCGACCGCGGCAACGTGATCTGGATCACCTTCGGCGTCGTCGCCGCGGCCGCGGCCGTGCTCTTCTTCGTGCTCCGCGGGGGCGGGAGCCCGGGCGTCGACCCGACGGTCGAGCCGGCTCCCGAGGCGCCGCTCGCGCAGGCCGATCCGCCCCCCGGCTCCGAGATCGAGGAGGTCGACTTCGGCTACAGCACCGGCGCGATCTTCACCGTCGAGGGCAGCGAGGGCGAGCAGTACGCGGTCGTCTGGATCAGCGACGAGAAGATCGACACCGATCCCGCCGCCCTCCCCCCGGAGCCGGAAGAGAGGATCCAGTGAGGCTCCGTCACGGGCTGATCGCGCTCTTCGCCGCGGCGCTGATCGGCGTCGGCGCGGGCAGCGCGGTCGCGCAGCCGAGCGCGGCCGGGAGCGCCGCCGGCCAGGTCGGCGGACAGGTGCTCATCATCCTCGCGAGCGACGGCGAGGGCCCGCGCGATCCGCGCCTCGCCAACGTGCCCGCGCTGCGGCGGCCGCCCTTCGACAGCTACCGCTCGATGGCGCTGCTCTCGTCCCCGCGCGTGCAGCTCACCGTCGGGCGGGCCCACGAGCTGGAGCTGCCGAACGGCCGCACCCTCCGGCTCGTCCTGCGCGAAGTCACCGCGAACGGACGCTACCGGGTCCAGGTCTCCATCAACCGCCCCGGCACCCAGGACTACCTGCCCGAGATGAACGTGGTGACCTCCCCCGGCGATCCCTTCTTCGTCGCGGGCCAGTCCCACCGCGACGGCACGCTGATCCTCGGGATCCGGCTCGGCGAGCGCGCGGCGGGCTGAGCGTCGCTCCCTCGAGCCCTCCTGGAGGGGGGTTGAGCGCGCGGGCGCGCCGACGTACCGTCGAGGGCCCTCCGTTCGAGAGGCCTTCCGTTTCGAGAGGCCTGCTTCGAGAGCTCGGGGCCTCTCGTCATGAGCGCGCAACGCTTCATCCGCTGTCCACACTGCGGCCTCCCGCACGAGGCGGAGCTGACGGTGTGCCCCGTCCAGGGCAAGGCGCTGAGCGCGCCGAAGCCGCGCCGCCGCCCCGCGCCGCCGCCGAGCGAGGAGGACTACAGCTGGGCCCACAGCCTCGCCCCGTGGTCGCGGGGCGAGGGTGAGCGCGACCTCGACCCCTCGTCGCTGCACACCTTCATCGGCAAGATCGTCGAGGGCAAGTACCGCATCGAGGCCCTGATCGGCCGCGGCGGCATGGGCGCCGTCTTCCGCGCGCGCAACACCCGCATCGACAAGGCCGTCGCGCTCAAGGTGCTCTACCGCGGCTACGACAAGGGCAGCGAGTCCGAGCGGCGCTTCCTCCGCGAGGCGCGCATCGCCGGCAACCTCGGCCACCCGAACATCGTGGAGGTCTTCGACCTCGGCCACCTCGACGAGGGCATGCCCTTCCAGGTGATGGAGCTGCTCGAGGGGCAGAGCCTCGCTCAGCGCGTGCACCACGAGGGCCCGCTGACGGAGTCCGACGCGCTCGACATCGCCGACCAGGTGCTCGGCGCGCTCGAGGCGGCGCACGAGCGCGGCATCATCCACCGCGACCTCAAACCAGAGAATGTCTTCTTGACCGAGCGACGCGGCGAGACCACGGCCAAGCTCCTCGACTTCGGCGTCAGCAAGAGCCTCACCGAGCAGACGATGTCCATGACGATGACCGGCGTCGTCGTCGGCACCCCGTATTACCTCTCGCCGGAGCAGGCGCGGGGCGACCGCGAGTACGATCACCGCATCGACATCTGGGCGATGGGGGTCCTGCTCTACGAGTCGCTCACCGGCGTCCTGCCCTTCAACGCCGACAGCTACGAGAAGCTGCTGGTGAAGATCCTGAAGCAGCGCCCCGTGGCGCCGAGCCGCTTCCAGCCGCGCATCTCCCCCTCGGTGGAGGAGGTGATCCTGCGCGCGCTCTCCCCGGACGCGGCGGACCGGCCGGCGAGCGCCCAGATCATGCTCGAGGATCTCCGCGACGCGAGGCGCGCGGCGCGCGACGCCTTCCGCGCCTTCGGCTCCGACACGATGAGCGATCCGCCGCGCTTCCCCTCGGCCGACGCGACCATCAAGACGCGGGCCGTCTCGGTGAGCGCGATGCCGGGCCCCGAGGATCCCACGGAGGTGAGCGACAGCTTCGTCTCCGACGACCTGCGCGTCGTGCTCGAGCGTGGCAAGAAAGAGCCTTGAAGCGCGACCACCCCGACGTCATCGAGCTCGGCGCCCTCGATCCCCTGCCCGCCCCCGCCGCCGACGTGGTCGAGGCGCTCGCCCCCCTGGTCACCCCGGCCCGGCTCGCCCGCATGAACGCGGTCATCGCGCGGCGGACCCGCTCGCTCGTGCCCGTGCTCGAAGACCTCGCCGACCCTCACAACGGCGCGGCCGTCATGCGGAGCGCGGACGCCTTCGGCTGCCACGAGGTGCACGTGGTCGAGGACCGCCACCCGTTCGCGGTCAGCCACCGCGTCACGCGCGGCACGCACCGCTGGCTCGACCTGGTCAAGCACCGCGACATCGGCGCGTGCCTCGGCCACCTGAAGACCCGCGGCTACCGCGTCTACATCGCGGCGATGGACGGCGACGTGCGCCCCGAGCAGATCGCCGACGTCGAGCGCGCCGCGATCGTCTTCGGCAACGAGCACAAGGGCGTCAGCGACGCGGTGCGCGAGGCGGCCGACGGCACCTACGCGATCCCGATGGAGGGCTTCGTCGAGAGCCTCAACGTCTCGGTCGCCAGCGCGATCACCCTCTACGTCGCGTCGCGCGGCCGCCACGGGGACCTCGACGAGGCGGCGCAGATGGAGATCCGCGCCCGCTTCCTGCTCCACCAGGTGCGCGACGCCGAGCGCGTGGTGCGCGACGCCCGCGGAAAGACGCGCGCGGGCTGACGCGGGACCGTCTCCCGAACGGGGAGACGCGTGAAATTGCCCTCGCGAGCCCTCCCCGGCCCAGGGATCGCGTCTCGAGCCGCTTCGGACGGCCTCCCCGATCGGGAGACACGCGCCGCCCCGCTTCGAGCGCGCCTCGCGCCACCGGGACGCGTCGCGACCACGATTCCACGCGTCTGCCCAGCGGGGAGACGCCTGAAACGCGCTTTTGGTGCGTCTCCACGCTCGGGAGACGCCTGAAACGCGCTTCTGGTGCGTCTCCACGCTCTGGAGACGCCCGAAACGCGCTCTTCGAGGCTCTCCCCGCGCGGGGAACGCCCGTCGAGCGCGTTCCAACCGGATCCCAGAGCGCAGAACGCGCTCGAAGCGGGTCGGGAGACGATCCGGTCGCGCGAGACGCGCACGAAGCGGGCTGGCGCGCGATCCCCACGCGCAGATCGCGCGCTCTCGCGGTTCGGAGCGCGATCCGCATCGCGAGGAACCGCCAGACGCCACCGGAAACCCAACTTGCCACACACGCACACCTGTGCTTGACTGCACATCGTCACCAAAACTGACCGCAGAGGCGGGCTGAAGGGGGAAGAGAGATGGCAGAGGTATCGAAGCAGGTCGCCAACTGGACGCTCGTCACGCGCACGGTCTCGTCCGCGCTCGAGCAGCACGGGCCGGCGCTCGCGGGCGCGCTCGAGGAGGCCCTGTTCCCGGAGGGGACGCCGCCGGAGCTCACGCTGGTGGGGCTGCTGGAGGCGATGCGAGAGGCGCTGCAGCGCCGGCTGGCGGAGGCGCAGGCGCGCGACCTCGCGCTCGCGGTGGAGCGGGCCGACGACCCGGGCCGGAGGGCCCGTCGTGACGAGGCGCGCGCGGATCTGCGCGGCGCGCTGATGGCGGTCCGCTCCGCCGTCGAGGGCGCCTACGGTCCCGAGACCGCGGCCGAGCTGGGGCTGCATGACCCGCTCCCCGCCTCTCCCGATCAGCTCGCGCAGTACGCCCAGGCGGCCGCGCAGCTCCTCTCGGAGGCCACCCTGGGCGAGCCGATGGCGGGCGTGCAGATCGACGGGCCGCGCCTGGCCGAGCAGCTTCGGAGCGGGGCCGCCCGCCTCTCGACCACGCTCGAGGGTGTGCAGCGCGAGTCCCGCGAGGAGCAGGAGCGCCTGAGCGCCCGGGACGCCGCCTTGACCGCGCTGGCCGAGGCGTACAGCGGCCTGGCGGACGCCACCACCGGGCTGGCCACCGCGGCCGGGCTGCACGACGTCGCCGCGCGCACCCGCCCCACCGGCCGCCGCCGCCGCGGCGAGCCGGACGCGGACCTCGACCCGCCCGCCGGGCCGGCCCCCCTCGTCGACGCGCCCCCACCCGTCGTCGACGAGCCCGACCCGGCGTAGGCCCCGCGAGGCGCGCTGCGAGGCCGCCCTCCACGCCCTTCCCGAGCCGCTCCTCGACCCGCACACGCGCGGTCCTGGAGCGGCTCGCGGCATTCTCGGCGTCGAGGCCGCGTGCTGATGTGCACGGTCGAGCGCGAGCGCCCATCGATGGCCGCGCACGGCGCGTGTGTCATCCTGGAAGTGAGGGAGGTCGCAGACTCTCGACCGGCCGGGGGGCCGAAATCATGGTCAGGGCACATGTTCACAACGTTCCGCCGCACGTCAGCGTCGAGCGACTGAGCGCCATCTTCGACCGACTGGGCGTCGAGGGTGAGGTTCACTTCGTCAGGGATCCGGTGAGCGCGCGATTCGCGGGGGAGGCCTACGTGGCGACGCGCACGATGGAGGAAGCCGCGCTCGTCTGTTCGGCGTTGAACGGCTTCTCCGTCGACGGCGTGCCCCTGGACGTCAGGGTGGTCGAGACCACGGAGTTCTTCGACCGCGACGGCCTCTTCGCGGACGGCGAGGCGCCCATGGGACGCAGCGGGCCGAGCTGAGCCCGGGCCCGCGGCGACGCCGACTGCGCTCGACGCCCCATCGAGGAGAATCTCGCGCTGCGGGTCGTGCACCGGTCGGCGGTCACGCGGAGAGGGTGAACCAGAAGGTGCTGCCGACGCCGGGGGTGGTCTCGACGCCGATCTCGCCGCCGTGGCGGAGCGCGATCTGCCGGCAGATGGCCAGGCCGATGCCGTTGCCCTCGTAGGCGGTGCGCTTGTTGAGGCGCTGGAACATGCGGAAGATCTTGTCCTGGTGGCGCGGGTCGAAGCCGATGCCGTCGTCGGCGACCTCGACCCGCCACGCGGCGCCCTCACGCCGCGCGCTGATGCGTACGGACGCGGGCTGCTCGGGCGGGTGGAACTTGAGCGCGTTGCCGACGAGGTTGAGGAGGAGGCGATGGATCTGGCCGGGGTCGGCCGCGAGCGTCGGCAGGGGACCCGCCTCGACGACCCCCGCGCACGCCGCGCGGGCGGGCTCGAGCTCCACCAGGACGGCGGCGAGCACCTGGTCGAGGTCCACCTCGCGCCGCTCGAGCTCCACGTGCTGCGCGCGGGAGTACTCGAGGAGATCCTGCACGAGGCCCTGCATGCGCGTCGCGCCCTCGACCGCGAAGGCCATGTAGGCGCGCGCGTCGTCGTCGAGCTGGGGGCCGACCTCCTCCTCGAGCAAGGAGACGTAGCTCCGCACCATGCGGAGCGGCTCCTGGAGATCGTGCGAGGCGACGTAGGCGAACTCCTCGAGCTCACGGTTCGAGCGCTCGAGCGCGTCGTGCGAGGCGCGCAGATCCGTCACGTCGAAGCCCACGCTGATCACCTCGCCGTCCGGGAGCGCGAAGTTGGCCCAGCGCTGAGCCCGCGGGCCCTCTCGGGTCTGCACCTGGAACTCCCGGAATTGCCCGTCCGGCGCGAGGATGGACTCCAGGACCGCGGCTCGCGTCTCCTCGTCCGGGTAGAAGAGCGCCATGGGGTCGGCGCAGGCGGCGACCTCCTCGGCCCGGTAGCCGAGCCGGCGCTCGCACTCGCGGTTCCAGAGCAGCAGGCTGCCATCGGGGCCGAAGGCGTCGATCATCACGGGCGCGTTCTCGTAGATCGCCCGGAAGCGCCGCTCGCTCCGCTCGGCCTCGCGGCGCTGACCCTCGGAGAGGACCCGCTGGAGGGTGCCCACCACCGTCTCGCCCTCGCGTCGCGCCACGTGGCGGACCTGCGCGAGCCCGCCCGGCAGCCGGACCCGCAGCTCGGCCTGCAGCTCGGGGCGCGCGCCGTCGAGCAGCGCGTCCCAGCTCTGCCGGAGCGAGTCGGGCTCGCCGCCCTCCACGCGAGACGCCAGCCACGTGAGCGCGTCGCCCTCGCCGGGCGCGGCGCCGAAGAGCGCCTCGCAGCCCACGCCGATCCGGAGGCCCGACGCGCGGTCATAGGTGAAGACGGCCAGGCCCGCGTCGCCCAGCGCGGCCTCGAGGAGCCCCGGCGCCGTCCCTTGCTCGGCCCGTACCGACACGGGACGGAACCTACGGCGATCGACGCCCCCATTCGAGAAATTCTCGGCCCTCGGAACACGAGGGCGCCCCGGCCCGGTTCTTCTCGCGGAGCTTTGCGCCTTCCTTCCACAGCGGTACGGTCCCGACGCGTGGCGACGGCGCGTCGAAAGGGTGCTTCCGAGAGGTCCGGGCGAGCCCCGCGACCGTCGCGCTCTGGCGTGAAAAAGGGCGGCGCCAAGAAGGGCGGCGCCAAGAAGGGCGCCAAGCCCGGCCGGCTCTGGAAGTGGACCCGGCGCCTCGGGCTGCTCCTGCTCACCCTGGTCCTCGTGGCCGGGCTCGGGCTCGGCGGGGTCTTCGCGTACTACGGGCGCGATCTCCCGGACGTCAACGCGCTCCACGACTACCACCCGCCGCAGGTCACCCGCGTGCTCGACCGCGACGGCGCGCTGCTCGGCGAGAGCTGGCAGGAGCGCCGCACGGTGGTGCCCCTCGAGCGCGTCCCGCGGGTGCTCGTGCTCAGCGTGCTCGCGGCCGAGGACGCCGACTTCTACCGGCACGAGGGGCTCGACTACCCGGGCCTGATCCGCGCCGTGGCGCGCGGGCTCGTCAGCGGCGGCCGCTTCCGGGGCACGAGCACGATCACCCAGCAGGTGATCAAGAACATGCTGCTGTCGCCCGAGCGTGCCGTCTCGCGCAAGATCCGCGAGCTGATGCTCGCGCGCCGCCTGGAGCAGGAGTTCACCAAGGACGAGATCCTCGAGCTCTACCTCAACCAGGTGAACTTCGGGCACGGCCGCTACGGGGTGCAAGAAGCCTCGCAGTACTACTTCGGCGTCGACGTCGACCAGCTCTCGCTCGCGCAGGCCTCGCTCATCGCGGGCATCCCCCAGTCGCCGACGCACCTGTCCCCGCGCACGCACCCGGACGCGGCGCGGCGGCGGCAGCTCTTCGTGCTCCGGCAGCTCGAGGACAAGCGCGCCGAGTACTGGCCGGATCTGTCGGTCGAGGACATCGAGGCGGCGCGCCAGGCCGAGGTGGAGATCATCCCGCTGCCCGAGCGCGAGCACCGCGCGCCGGAGGTGATGGCCCAGGCGCGGCGCATGCTCCGCGAGCAGGTGGGCGCGGAGGCGGCGGCGCGCGGCGGCTACACCATCCACACCACCATCGACGCGGCGCTGCAGGACCAGGCGCGGGCCGCGCTCCGCGAGGGGCTCGAGGCGATCGACGGGCGGCAGCGGCTGCGGGTCCCCCTGTCGGCCCCGCGGCGCGAGCGCCCGCTGCCGGACGTGGAGAGCCTGCGGGTGGGCGGCACCTACGACGCGCGCGTCACCGGCACGGACGAGGAGCACGGCCTGGTGCTGCTCGACGTGGGCGGTCACCGCGCGGCGGCGAACGTGGCGGACCTGGGCCGCTTCAACCCGGAGGCGCTGCCGGCGGCAGAGATCGCGGAGGAGGGCGCGCGGGTGCGCGTGTCGATCCAGCAGCTCCCGAGCGAAGAGGATCCGGAGGCGCCCGCGCGCGCGCGGCTCGAGCTGGGACCGCAGGGCGCGGTGGTGGTGATCGACCCGCGGAGCCGCGACGTGCTCGCCCTGGTGGGCGCCTACGAGGAGAGCCCCGGCTTCGATCGCGCCACGCAGGCGGTGCGGCAGCCGGGCAGCACCTTCAAGCCCTTCGTCTACGGCGCGGCGCTCCGCACGCGTCGCTACACGCCCGCCTCGATCGTCATCGACGCGCCGGGGGTCTACGAGGACTGGCGGCCGAGCAACTACGAGACGTGGAGCTTCGAGGGGCACATCCGGCTGCGGCAGGCCCTCGCGCGCTCGATCAACCAGGTCGCGGTGCGGGTGATGGAGGACGTCACGCCGCCCGAGGTGGTGAGCCTGGCCGAGCAGCTCGGGATCACCACCGAGCTCGAGCCGACCCTGGCCCTCGCGCTCGGCGCCTCGGACGTGCGGCCCATCGAGCTCGTCAACGCCTACGCGACCCTGCCCGCGGGCGGGCGCTGGGCGCCGACGAACGTCATCTCGCGCATCGTCGGCCCCGACGGCCGCGAGGTGCCGCTGCCCGAGCGCGCGGCGCCGCGCGACGCGATGAGCCCGGCCGAGGCCTACGTGCTGACGAGCATGATGACGAGCGTGGTGCGGGACGGCACGGCGCGGCGCGCGCGGCGGCTGCGCCGGCCGGTGGCGGGCAAGACGGGCACGAGCAACGACGTGCGCGACGCGTGGTTCGTCGGCTTCTCGCCCGAGCTCGCGGCGGGGGTGTGGGTCGGCTTCGACGATCGGCGCCCGCTCGGGCGGCGCGAGAGCGGCGGGCGCTCGGCGCTGCCGATCTGGATCGACGTGATGCGGGCCGCGCTCGAGGAGCGGCCGCGGCGCGACTTCGCGATGCCGAGCGGCGTGGTGACGGCGACGATCGATCCGGCGAGCGGGCTCCTGGCCTACGAGGGACAGGACGACGCGATCGAGGAGGTGTTCCTCGAGGGCACGGCGCCGACCGAGACCGCGACCCCGCCCGACGTGCTCGACTCGAACAGCTTCCTGATGAACCAGTTCGGCGCGGACGAGGCGCCGAGCCAGGAGGAGACGGGCGAGGACGAAGAGGGTGAGGACGGGACGTGATCGCGCGCGCGCTGGCCCCGACGCTCCTGATGGCGGCGGCGGCGCTGACCCACTCCCCGGCGCGCGCGCAGCCCGGTCCCGACGACGGCGTCACGCGCGCGGCCGAGCGCCTCGCCGCCGCCGCCGAGGCGGCCACCGAGGGGCGCGCGGGGCGCATCGTCCTGCGGCCGCGGCTCGGTCTGCCCGAGGGCGCCCCACACGGGCTCGCGGCCGCGCTGCTCGAGCCGGCGCGCGCGCGCCTCGCCGAGCGCTTCGACGCGGCGCACGTCGCCGTCTTCGGCGGGCTCGATCAGGAGGCGGGCGAGGCGGCGCGGCGGCTCGGCTACGATCTCTTGCTCGACGTCGAGGCCCGGGCCGCGGGCGGCTTCTTCGTCATGCACGGCACCTTGCTCGAGGGGGGCGAGGCGCGCGCGCGCTTCCGCCACCAGACCCGGCTCGACGCGGCGCTGCGGCGCTACACGGGCTTCCCGCCGCGGCTGACCGACGAAGACGTGCGCGCGCAGACCCTGCTCTTGCCCACCTACGACGTGGCCGCGGTGGCGGTGCACGATCTGGGGGGAGACGGCCGGACCGAGCTGGTGGTGGTGCGGCCCGACGGCGTCCGGGTCTATCGGCTCGAGCCGATCGGGCGGCGGCTGCGCGCCCGGGAGGTGGGCCGCAGCGCGTGGCCCGCGGACGCCCGACGCGCGGCGGTGCCCCGACGCCGCCTCGTCGCGAGCGCCCGGCCGGACGGAGACGGCGTGGCGCTGCGCACCAGCGATCTCGCGCCCGGGCTCCGGGTCTCGCTCGTCGGCGACCAAGTCGAGGTCCGCGTGGTCGAGGGCCCGTGCCCGGGCGATCGCTACCCGATGGGCGGCGGGTGCGCGGAGCTTGTGCAGGGCCGCGACTTCTACGACCAGATCCTCACCCGCGCCGACGCGCCGCAGCTCGAGGCGCCCGGGAACTTCTTCGCGCACGTCTTCGGGCGCTTCGCGGACCGTGAGGGCGGCGCGGCCACGGTGGAGGCGCTCGTGACGCCGCACGGGCGCATGGCGGTGCGGCTGACGAACGAAGGCCCGGGCGGGGCGCCGGAGCGCGCGCCGCGGTCGGTCGGCGCGGTGGGGTACGGGGCCGCGCTCGCGATGACCGACCTCGACGTCGACGGCGCCCCCGAGCTGCTCGCGAGCACGGCCGGCCAGAGCGGCGAGGGCGACGCGCTGGTGCTGATGCGCGCCTACCCGCGCGGCGCGCTACACGTCCTGTGGCGCTCGGATCCGACCACGGGGCCGATCTTCGCCGCCGCGGCCGGGGACGTGGACGACGACGGACTGGACGAGCTGATCGCGGTCGAGGAGCCGCTCGAGCGACGCGGAGGGGCCCGGCTGTGGATCGTGCGCTGAAGCTCGCGGCCGCGCTCGCGCTGCTCGCCGTCGCCGCCCCCGCGCACGGCGCGCTCGGCCCCAAGCACGGCGGCACGATCACCCTGCCCGCCCCGGAGCCGGTCACCAGCCTCGACCCCGCGCGCGCGGAGACGAGCTTCGAGGCCACGCTCACCGAGGCGCTCTTCGACCGGCTCTACGAGGTGCGCGAGGACGGGACGGTGGAGGCGGTGCTCGCGGCGGGCCCGCCCGAGATCGAAGAGAGCGTGGCGCGCATCCGCCTTCGGCGAGACGCGTTGCACCACGGGACGCGCCCCATCCGCGCGCGGCACGTGGTCCGCTCGCTCCAGCGCACGTCGAGCTCGCCCCTCGCCTCGTGGCTGCTCGGCGCCTTCGCGACCGAGAACGGGCGGCCGGCGATCCGCGAGGTGGACGAGCACACCATCGAGATCGGCCTCGCGCGGCGGGGGCTGCGGGTCGACATCGTGCTCGCCGCGGCGCCGCTCGCCATCGTCGTCGGCGGCAACGTGCGCGGCCGCCCGCTCGGGACGGGGCCCTTCCGCGGGCGCCTCGACGGCCGCGGCGGGGTGGAGATGCGCATCTTCCGGCGCGCGCCCGATCGGCCGCCGTGGGTGAACCGCGTGCGCTTCACGCCGCCGCGGCCCCGCGAGGAGGAGGTGCGCGCGTTCGAGCTGGGGCGGCTGGACGGCTCGTGGTGGAGCCGGAGCCTCTACGGTGGCCAGCCGGTGCGCCCGGTGGAGACCGCGACCGGGACCGCCGCGGCGCCCGTGCTGCTCGTGCCCAACCGCGCGCGCGCGCTGCGGGACGACGACGCGTGGGGCGGCGTGGCGGCCGCGATCGATCGGCGGCGCCTCGAGCGCGTGGGGCTGGTGGCGCGCCGGAGCCTCGGCCCCGGTCTGCCGTCTCCCTCCGTGCCGCGCGGGCGCGCCCCTCGCGGCGCCCGGCTCCGCATGCTGGTGCGCGAGGACCGCCCCTTCGAGCGGCGGATCGCGGAGGCGCTCGCGGGCATGCTCGACGAGCGCGGGGTGACGCTCCAGGTGGAGCGCCTCTCGGCCGATCGGCTCGACGCGGTGGTCGCGCGCGGCGACTGGGATCTGCGCCTCGCGATGGTGCGGCCGCCGCTGCCGGGTCGCGGGCCGCTGGTCGGCGCGGCGCTGGCCGCGGCGGGGCAGAGCGATCGCGCGCGCACGCTGGCCACGCAGCTGGGCGACGCGAGCGTGGCCGCGGAGGCGGCCCGACAGCTCGACGTGCTCGTCCTCGGTCACGAGCGGCTGCTCCTGCACCACCGCGCGGACCTGCGCGGCTTCGGCTTCGACGGGCAGGGGCGCCTGACGCTGGCCGACGCCAGCTTCGCGCGCGCGCCGGTCGCCGCGCCCGCGGGCAGCGGGGAGGCACCATGAGCCTGCGCTGGCGCATCATCGCGTTCACCCTCGTCGTCGGCACCGCGCCCGCGGGCGTGCTCGGCTACCTCTTCCGGGAGCGGACCCTCGAGGACGCGCGCGTGCAGCAGGCGGAGCGGCTCGACGCGATCACCGAGTCGGCGCGGCGGCGGGTGCTCGAGCGGCGGAGCGCGGAGCGGCGCGCCATCGCGCGCCTCTGCGAGGGCGACTTCGTGGTGGACCGGCTGATGCTCGATCTGCAGGCGGACCGCTTCGGCCCGCTGGAGCAGGACGAGCTGGTGCAGCGCCTGCCCAACCTCATGCGCTCGATGGGGCTCGAGAGCCTCATGCTGATCGACGGCCGGCCCGGCCGCCCCTACGGGCGCGTCTTCGCGGCGGGGCACTTCCCGGGGCGCGCGGGCGCGGACGAGGGCGCGACGGCGCGCGCGGTCGAGGAGGCGGGCGAGCGCTGGTTCGTGCGCGATCTGCACGTGCGGCGCGAAGGCGAGACCCACCCGACCCAGTCGATCCTGACCGGCTGCGTGGCGCGCGAGGGCGAGGCGCGCGTGATCGCGGTGGGCGGGCACGTGCTCGACCAGGACTACGTCGCGTCGCTCGGCGCCGACGTCCCGCCCGTGCAGCTCTTCTTGACCGACGCGGAGGGCACGCTCCCCGAGGGCGTCGGCCACGGGGGCCCGCGCGAGGACGTGCACGTGTTCGAGGATCTGCGCGGGCAGCCCGCGGCGATGGTGGTGGCCTCGGTGGACGACCGCGCGCTGCAGCAGCGGCTGCGGGAGCTCGACCAGCAGCTCCTCTACGGCCTGGCCATCATGGTCATCGTCGCGTTCGTGCTCGGGCTCGTGATCGCGTTCTTCATGGTGCGCCCCCTGGTCGAGCTCGAGACGGCGGCGGCGCGCGTCGCGTCCGGCGACATGTCGACCACCATCACCATCCACTCCGGGGGCGAGGTGAAGAAGGCGCTCCAGGCCTTCAACCACATGACGGGCGAGCTGAAGCACGCGCAGGCGAAGCTCATCCGCGCCGAGCGCATCGCGGCCTGGCGCGACATCGCGCGCCGCATCGCGCACGAGATCAAGAACCCGCTGATGCCGATCCAGACCTCGATCGAGACGATGCGCAAGACGCACGCGCGCCAGCACCCGGACTTCGACGAGATCTTCGAGGAGTCGACGGTGACCATCCTCGAGGAGGTCGAGCGGCTGAAGCGCATCGTGACCGAGTTCAGCCGCTTCGCGCGCATGCCGCGGCCGCAGCCGGTGGAGCTGGCGGTGGAGGACGTCGCGCGCCACACGGTGGGCCTGCACGGCGGCGGCCCGGTCGCGGTGGAGCTGACGATCGAGGATCCGCTGCCGAAGGTGCGCGCCGACCGGGAGCAGCTGACCCAGGTGCTCGTGAACCTCGTGCAGAACGCGGCCGACGCGGCGAAGGCGCGGCACGGCGAGAGCGGAGGCCGCGTGGACGTGGTGCTCTCCTCGGCCGACGTCGGCGGCGACGAGGGCGTGCGGGTGGAGGTGGTCGACAACGGCCCGGGCATCCCGCCCGACGAGCAGGCCAAGATCTTCGAGCCCTACTACACCACCAAGGCGGGCGGCACCGGGCTCGGCCTCGCGATCGTGCACCGCATCGTCAGCGACCACGGCGGCAGCATCGACGTCGGCGACGCGGCGCACGAGGAGGGCGGCGCGGTCTTCGAGATCCTGCTCACCCGCAGGGGCCCGCCCATCGAGGCCTCGACGACCCAGACCGACGCCGCGCTGCCCCTGATCCGCAAGCGCTGAGCGGCCCGGCCAGCAGGCCGGAGAAGCAGCTCGCGCAAAGGCGCGGAGACGCAAAGAAGACGGGGCCCACCCCCTCCTCTTCCCTTGGCGCCTTTGCGTCTTTGCGCGAGTTATCTTTCGCGCGCCTCGAGAGCCGTGACCGCTGATTCGCGGGCAAGGGCACGGGCAAGGGCACGGGCAGGGGCAGCAGGCGACTACGCGCTCTGGCGCGCGTCGTCGCCGTCGTGCAGGCAGACGCAGTCGCGGCCGCGCTCCTTCGCGAGGTAGAGCGCCTCGTCCGCGCGCTCGACCAGCATCTGCGGCGGCTCGTCGGGGTCCTGCGCCGCGGCGACGCCGGCGCTGATGGTCACGCGGATGACGCCCTCCTCGTACGGGACGCGGAGCCCCTTGACGGCCCGGCGCAGACGCTCGGCCAGGAGGTAGGCGTTGCTCAGGTCGAGCCCGCGCAGCAGCACGCAGAGCTCCTCGCCGCCGTAGCGGATGAGCACGTCCTCGGGGCGGAGCAGCGTCTTGAGCTGCGCCGCGACCACGCGCAGCACCGTGTCTCCCGCCACGTGTCCGTACGAGTCGTTGACGTTCTTGAAGTGATCCAGGTCGAGCATGATGAGCGCGACCGGCACGTCGTGACGGCGCGCGTAGGACAGCTCGCTCCGGAGCCGCTCGTGGAAGTAGCGGCGCGTGTAGGCGCCCGTCAGCGCGTCGCGCATCGCGGCGTCGTGGAGACCGGCCACGATGCGCTGCTCGTGCGCGTCGTGGAGATCGAAGCGGAAGCTCACGTGAGGCCCGAGGTGCACGCGCTGCCCCGCGCTCAGCGGATACGGGCGGCGGACGCGGCGGCGATCGACCCAGGTCCCCTGGGTGCTGCCGAGATCCTCGATGGCGTACCCCGGCCCCTCGGGCAGCGAGGCGTCCCAGAAGATGCGGGCGTGCTCCCGCGAGAGCGTGTCCTCGGGGATGCGATGCTGGGCCACGAGCCCACGGCCGAGGGTCACCGACTCGCCAGGTCCGAGGGCGAGGACCGATCCCGCGGAGGGACCCTCGATGAAGAGCAGGGTGGCGCGGTTCTTCGGAGCGCGGGGCGCGGGCGCGCGGGGCTCTCCGCGCCGGATCAGCTCGTACAGGTTCGCCGTCACCCGCTCCTTTCCTCGGATCCGGGTCGGCTCGGGGAGGTCCGGGTCGTACGCGTCGTGCGATGACATCGCCGGAACATGTTGCACGTACCGGACCGCTCCCCCGGTCCAGCCTCCAGAGCCGCCGAACGTGGCGCATCGCCCCAGCCGTCGCGGAGGGGCGCGACCCGCTGGCCGCTGTCGCAACACGCCCCGGCGGGTGCTAGGTGGGCGGAGTGCGACAGGAGATCCTTCACGCGGAGTGCCTCGACGGGCTCGCCGGGCTCGAGGACGGAGCGGCTCGCCTCCTCTACGTCGACCCGCCCTTCAACACGGGAAAGACCCAGAAGCGAGCGCGCATCGCCGCGGTCCGCGACGACGAGGGCGGCGATCGCGTCGGCTTCGGAGGTCACCGCTACCGGACCGAGGCGGTGGCGTCCGCGAGCTACGCGGACCGGTTCGACGACTACGTGGGCTGGCTCCTGCCGCGCATCGAAGCGTCGCTCCGCGTGTTGACGCCCGACGCCTCGCTCTTCGTGCACCTGGATTACCGCGAGTCGCACTACGTCAAAGTTGCGCTCGACGCGCTGCTCGGGCGCAAATCGTTCATGAACGAGATCGTCTGGGCCTACGACTTCGGCGGGCGCAGCAAGTCGCGTTGGTCGGCCAAGCACGACACCATCCTCTGGTACGCGCGCGACCCGAAGCGCTACGTCTTCCGCTTCGACGAGATGGACCGCATCCCCTACATGGCGCCCGGCCTCGTCGGCAAGGAGAAGGCCGCTCGGGGCAAGACGCCGACCGACGTGTGGTGGCACACCATCGTCCCGACGAACGGTCGGGAGAAGACCGGATACCCGACGCAGAAGCCGCTCGGCGTGCTCGAGCGGATCGTCAAGGTGCACAGCGACCCGGGCGACGTCGTGCTCGACTTCTTCGCGGGGAGCGGCACCACCGGGGACGCGGCGCGCCGGCACGGGCGCGGCTACGTGCTGATCGACGAGAGCGCCGAGGCCATCGCGGTGATGGAGAAGCGGCTCCGCGAACAGCTCACGCTCTGAGCTCGCCGGCGCGGAGCTGCTCGGAGAAGAACGCGATCACGCGGTCGAGCGCGGCGCGCGTCGGGTGCCCCTCCTCGTCGACCAGATCCGCCGTCACGACGCTGTGTGCGGCGCGGGGGATGCCGTGCGCGTTGCCCGGCCCGCTGTCGATCTCGATCGCCTCGAAGCCGTCGCCGAGCTCGCGGCGGAGGGTCTCGAACCGCGCGCGCGGCACCAGCGGGTCGGCGGTGAACCGCATGCCGAGGACCTTCGCGCCCTCGGCGCAGCGCGCCTTGATGCGGACGAGCTGCTCCTCGCTCACGTGGAGCGCCGCGCGGTGGGAGGCGCTGACGCCGAAGGGGAGCGAGGGCTGGCTGAGCACGGGCGCCATGAGGTGGTCGTCGACCATCAGCGCGAGGGCGAAGTTGCCGGTGAGGCACATCCCGATCGCCCCGACCGGCGCGCACAGGTCCCCTGCAGCGCCCTCCTCGCTCAGCTGGCGGCAGAGCGCGCGCAGCCACTCGGTGACGGGGCTCGCGCCGCGTCGGGCCAGCACGTGGAACTCGCGCGAGACGCACGCCCGCGCGATCTGTCCGAGCGCGTAGGCCTGGCTGAAGTCCTTGCCCGGCGTGCCGAAGAGCACGGGCATCGCGACGGAGAACCCCGCGTCGGCGACGCGCCGCGCGAAGCGGGCGACCTCGGGCGTGATGCCGGGGATCTCGTGCATGACCAGCACGGGCGGGCCCTCGCCGCGTCGGTAGACGTCGCGCTCGGCGCCGAGGGCGCTGAAGGGCGCGCAGGTGAACCCCTCGAGCTGGATCGTCACGCGCGTCCCTTCACGCGCCGGCCAGGAGCGGCAGGTGCGCGCTCAGCCGATCGGCGAGCTGACGCACGATCCGGCTCGGATCTCGCGCCTCCAGGGTGGGCAGGCGGATGGCGGGCACCCCGGGCATGTCCTTGCCGAGGGTCTGCGCGAGGCCGTCGCCCTGACGCTGCCGGGTGTGCAGCTCGGCGTGCACCGCCTCGAGGGCTTGGGTCAGCTCGGCGGGCAGCGCGCCCTCGCCGTCCAGCTTCTCCAGCCACGCGGGCGTGCCCTCGTCGGCGCGGTTGAGCACCAGCGCGGTGGGGCGCTGCCCGAGGCGCTTGAGCTTGCGCCCGAGGAAGCGCGCGTCCGCCGCGGCCGAGCCGCTGGGCGCGGCGACCACGAGGTAGCGCGTGGACGGGCCGAGCAAGAGGTGCTCCGAGACGCGGGCGAGGCGCGCGAAGCGGTCCTTGACCAGGGCCAGCTCCGCGAAGAGCCCCGCCAGGTCACGCAGGGTCTGCGGGTTGACGAGCCGACCGAAGAGCGCCTCGACGCGCTTCTTGCCCGCCGCGAGCAGCCCGCCGCCGCTGTCGGGCGCCTCGTCGTCCCCGCCGGTGCCGGCGAGCTGGCCGAGCCAGGTCACCGCGCGCCCCTCGTAGAGGGTGGCGAGCCGGCCCGGATAAGAGACGAAGTCGAGCCCCTGCCGGGACGGCGCCGTGTCGACCACGAGGTAGTCGAACTGCCGCTCCTCGATGGCCTTGGCCACCAGCATGAGCGAGACGATCTCGTGCATGCCCGCCGCCGCGTCCGCGAGCAGCAGGTAGATGCGGTTCTTCAGCATCCGCGCCTTCGCCTCGGGCTCCTCCTCGAAGAGCAGCTCGATGAAGGTGCGGGTGGAGCGCCGGGGCTCGGGCATGAGCGCGAAGAGCTTGCCCTCGACGCCGGGCTCCACGTGCGCCTCGTGCACCACCGCGTCGACGTCGACGCCCATCGCGGAGGCGAGCCGGCGCGCGGGATCGACCGTGACCACGAGGGTGCGGTGGCCTCGGCGGGCGAGCGCCAACCCGAGCGCGGCGCTCGTCGTCGTCTTGCCCACGCCGCCGCCCCCCGCGCACACGACCGTCTTGGGAGCGTGTGCGCTCACGCGGCCTTCTCCCGCGCGAGCCACTCGGCGACCTGCTCCGCCTGGGGATCGAAGGCCACCTGCGGCAACAGCAGCGGGCGAATGTTCAGCCCCTTCTCGGGAGCGTGCGCCAGCGTCTCCAGGGCCTCGGCCCGGGCCGACTCGCGGGCCTGCAGGATCTCGAGGAGGTGCTCGACCGGATCGCCGAGCGCGTGATCGGACGCGCTGAGGGCCTTCGCCTGGGCGACCGCGCCCTCGGGGACGGGGGCGGGGAAGCGGTTGACCACCAGGCGCGCGGCCGGCATCCCGACCTCCCGCTCGAGGGCCGCGCAGAGCTCGAGCGTCTCGGCCAGCACCATGCGCTCGGGGAGCGTGACCACCACGACCGAGGTGGCGCGAGGCGCGACGAGCCGATGCACCAGCCGCTCGCTGAGCTCGTAGAGCCCGCCCGACCCGAAGAGATCGCGCATCTGGGACGGCAGCCGGAGCCACGCGAGGCCGTGCCCCGTGGCGGGCATGTCGACCACCACGCGCTTGCCCTTGGCCCCGTCGGCGATCTGGCCGACCGCGTCGAGCATCGCCAGCTCGCGCAGGGCGGGCGCCGCGCGCAGCATGCGCCGGACGGCGAAATTCCCGGTGAAGATCTTCGCGAGCATCTTGCTGCCCAGCAGGCGGCCCACGCTCTTCTCGAGCGCGTCGCGCGGCACGACGACCTCGTGCTGGACCTTGCGCGCGCTCGAGAGCAGGCGGCGGCCCGAGTCTCCATCCCCGAATTCGACGAAGATCGCCTTTCCGTCGCGTCGCGCCGCGGCCTCGGCGAGGCCTGCGGCGATGGTGGTCTTCCCGACTCCTCCCTTCCCGGTCACGAGGACGATCGGGGCGAGCGGCGGGTGGGGGCCGGGTACGTCAGCCATGGGTGCGCAACGAATAGCAGAAACGGCGGAAACTGCCGACCGTCGTCTGCCGGGAAGCTAGGTCCGTCGTCAACCGCCGCCGAACCCGTTCACGGGGACCGGCGCGTTCTGGCTCGCCGTGTTCGCGTTCCCGAGCTGGCCGTCGGAGCCCGATCCCCAGCAGAGGACACGGCGGATCGGCGTGTCCTCGATCGCGCAGGCGTGCGCGTCGCCGGCCGCGACCGTGAGGATGGCGCCCGCGAGCCCCATCGTCTCTTGCCAGATCTCGGTGTCGGCGGGGAGCCGGCTGCCGATCCCGAGCTGGCCCAGGTTGTTGTCCCCGAAGCAGTGGAGGGGCAGCCCCTCGCCCCAGACGCAGCTGAAGCCCTCGAAGTTGAAGGTGGCGCGGCCGCCCAGCGCCAGCCCGTCCACGTCGACGGCCCGGGCGTCCATCGACGCGACCGGCGCCTCGATGGGCATCGGATCGGCGGGTCGGCCGACCTGCCCGCCCCGGTTGCCGCCCCAGCAGCTCACCGCGCGGTCGACGCCCGAGCCCGTGATGGCGCAGCTGTGAAACGCGCCGCAGGAGATCTTCTCCACCTCGCTCAGCCCCGCGATCGCGGTCGGGCTCAGGACGTCGGTCGAGGCGGCCGGGCCGTCACCCACCTGGCCCTCGCGATCCATGCCCCAGCAGTGGGCGGTCCCGTCTGCGACGGCGCAGGTGTGCGAGTAGCCAGCGCAGAGATCCGTGACGCCGCTCAAGCGCGGGACGCGCACCGGGTCGCCATGCGAGACGCGATCCCCCGTGCCCAGCTGCCCGTTCCGGTTGTCGCCCCAGCACTCCAGCCTGCGCTCCGCGCCGACGATGGCGCACGCGTGGTAGGCGCCCA
This sequence comes from Sandaracinaceae bacterium, assembly GCA_040218145.1. Taxonomy (GTDB): domain Bacteria; phylum Myxococcota_A; class Polyangia; order Polyangiales; family Sandaracinaceae; genus JAVJQK01. Next base: position 107,055 of record JAVJQK010000048.1, read on the forward strand.
TGACGATCCGCGACGGGGTGTCGCTGATGCGGGCCGCGATCGGCTCCGCGCTCTCACTGAAGCGCGAGTCGCCGAGCGGACCGTCGACCGCCGCCCACGGCACGGTGTTGCTGCCCCAGCACTGCACGCCGGCCGGGTGCCTCGCGCAGGTCGCGGCGACCGAGGCGGCGACCTCCACCACGCCCGGCATCAGGCCGGAGACGGAGACGGGCACCGTCGAGCGCATCATCGGCCGGCCCTGGCCGAGCTGACCCTGTCGGTCGTCTCCCCAGCAGAGCACCTGACCGTCCCCACGCACGAGGCACGAGTGAGCGCCGCCCGCGGCGAGCGCGATCGGGCGCGTGTCGACGATGCCTGCGTCGGAGGGCCCGGCGTCGGACGGCCCGCCGTCGATCCCGCCGTCGATGAGCCCCGAATCGACGGGTCCCGCGTCGAGCGGCCCGGCGTCGAGGCCGCCGTCGAGGCCGCCGTCCGCGGCAGGCTCGCAGACGCTGCGGCAGCGCCCTCCGAAGCCGTCGAGCGGCTCGTCCGGGCAGCACGTCTGCCCGCTCGGGCAGCCGTCGGTGCGGCCGGGATCGCAGAGGAAGCGGCCGTCGGGGATCTCGGCCTCGCAGCCGAAGAGCGCACCCAACGCGAGCACCGAGACCCAACGCAGCGCGCTCAAAACCGCCCCCCGATCCGAACGCCGCCCGGGCCGACGCCCACCTGGACCTCCTCCTGGCCGCCGCCGACCGCGACCCAGACCAGGCCCGCCGCGAGGGCGGCCACGCCGGCGCCGATCGCGGCGAAGCCCACGCCGCTGAGGACGGGCGCGCGATCGGCCGCGTCGGCCACCTCCCCCCACGGGCGGGGCGGGCCGCTCTCCACCGCCGCGATGTCGCCGAAGGCCACCCCCACGAGCACGCCGCCGGCCACCGCGATGGCGCCGCCCACCCCCACGAGGACCCACGGCCCCGGGCCGGGATCACGCGTGACGACGCGCGTCTCGGGGGCCGGGGGAGCTGGGGGCTCCGGGTCGGGCTCCGGCTCCAGGTTGGGCTCCGGCTCCGGCTCCGGCTCCGGCTCCGGCTCCGAGAGGGTCGCCTCGAGCGCCTCGATGCGCGCCTCCACGTTGGCCCGGTCGGGCGCGTCCGGCCGCCCCTCGAGGTAGCCTCGGTACGCCTCGAGCGCCTCGCGATCGTGTCGCAGCCGGTCGTGGACCGTCGCGATGTTGTAGAGCACGTCCGGCTCGGAGGTGAGCTCGTAGGCGCGCTCGAAGTAGGAGAGCGCGGCGTCGAAGCGCCCCGCCTGGTAGGCCGCCTGCCCCGCCTCGAACGCCGCGCGCGCCTCCGTCGCCGCCGCGTCTTGCGCGTGGGCGAGGGAGAGGGGGAGTAGGATGCAAGCCAAGATGGCCGCGCTGGATGTCGCGAGCCGCATGTGAAGCGAGTATACCGTTCCGGGCCGAGCGGGCCCGAGAACGACGCCCGCGGGATGGGGAGATTCATGGACCACGGCGATTTCATGCCGCACGGGCACTGCTACTTCTGGACGCCCGACGTGCTCTGGACGAACGTGGTCGCGGACGGAGCGATCGCGCTCGCCTACTTCACGATCCCGCTGATCCTGTTCTTCTTCGTGCGGCGGCGGAGCGACCTCGCCTTCCCCTGGATCTTCGTGCTCTTCGGGGCGTTCATCCTGCTCTGCGGGACGACGCACGCGTTCGACATCTACACGACCTGGGTGCCGGAGTACCGGGTCGAGGGCTGGATCAAGGCGGCGACCGCCCTGGTGAGCGTGACGACCGCGGCCGTGCTCGTGCCGCTGATGCCGAAGGCCCTCGCGCTGCCGAGCCCGGCCGACCTCCGGCGAGAGGTCGCCGAGCGGCGCGCGGCCGAGGCCGAGGCGCGAGACCTGGCCGATCGGCTGGAGCAGCGCGTCCTCGCGAGGACGCGGGAGCTGGAGCGGGCGAACGTGGACCTCCGGGAGTTCGTGCACGTGGTCTCGCACGACCTCCGCGAGCCGCTCCGGGCCGTCTCGAACTTCACCGCGCAGCTCGATCGGCGCTACGGAGACGCGCTCGACGAGCGCGGCCGCGAGTACGTCTCGCTCGCCCGCGACGGCGCGGTGCGCATGCAGAACATGCTGCGCGACCTCGTGGACTACGCGCGGCTCGACAAGGAGAGCCTCGACGAGGAGTCGATCTCGATCGACGAGGTGCTGCAGGCGGTCCTCGCCGATCTCTCGGCTCCCATCGAGGACACGGGGGCGGAGATCGAGGTCGCCGCGCCGCTGCCCGTCGTCGAGGCGAGCTTCACGCACCTGCATCAGCTGTTGACCAACCTCCTCAGCAACGCGATCAAGTACGCGGGCGACGCGCCGCCGCGGATCCGGGTGGAAGCCGAGGCGGCCGACGAATGGCTGGAGCTGCGCGTGATCGACCACGGCCTCGGCGTCCCGGCGGAGCACCGCGCCCGCGTCTTCGAGATGTTCCAGCGTCTTCACACCCGCGAGGAGATCGAAGGCTCCGGGGTCGGCCTGGCCATCTGCCGCCGGATCGTCGAGCGCCTGGGCGGAGAGATCCGCGTGGAGGACACGCCCGGACGAGGCGCGACCTTCGTCGTCCGCATCCCCCAACGGAGGGTTCGTTGAACGGCCCCGCCCGCCGTATGTATATTTGACGCCCTCCGAGACGGTCTCCCATGCAACCCCAAGTCCTGCTCGTCGAAGACAGCCAGTCCGACGCGATGATGCTCCGCGACGCGCTCGAGGAGCGCGGGATCGAATGGGACGTGACGCGGGCGAAGGACGGCCCGAGCGCGCTCGCCGCGCTCGAGGGCGCGCTGCCGGATCTCATGGTGCTCGATCTGTCGCTGCCCGGGATGCGAGGCGACGAGGTGCTCACCCGCGTGCGGGCGCACGCGGCGACGGCTGCGCTCCGGGTCGTCGTGCTCACGGGCACGCCCAACCCTCGGGAGGAGCGCCGCTGCCGCGCGCTCGGCGCGACGGACTTCTTCGTCAAGCCGAACCTGCCCGACGGATACCTGGCGCTCGCCGACAGCCTGAGAGAACACCTCCTGTGAACGAGCGCGCCAAGCGGCTCCTTCGCGACGCCGGCTCGGAGCGGACCTCGGTCCTGCTCGTCGAGGACAGCGCCAGCGACCGGCGCCTCCTGCTCGACGCGATGGAGAACTTCGCGACGGTGCGCGCGGTCGCGAAGCTCCAGGACGCGCTCGCGCTGCTCGACGCGGAGGAGGCCGACGTCGTCCTGCTCGATCTGCACCTCCCGGACGCGTACGGGCTCGAGGGGCTGATCCGACTGCGCGAGCGTCACCCGCAGCTCCCCGTGGTGGTGCTCACCGGGGGCGAGCTCGACGTCGCGCTCGACGCGCTGGCCGAGGGAGCGCAGGACTTCCTGTCAAAGGACGAGATCGATCCCCTCCGTCTCGCGCGCGCCATCGCCTTCGCGCTCGAGCGGCAGCAGCTGCGCGAGCAGCTCGAGTCGCGGGCGGACGACGCGGCGCGCTCGGCCGAGGAGCTCGAGGGCGTGCTCGAGGTGGCGGCCGACGCCCTGCTGCTCCTGGACGTCGCATCGCTGCGGATCGTCTGGGCGAACGAGGCCGCGCGGGCCCTGTTCCGCGCCGAGGCCGAGACGTCGATCCTCGGTCGGCGACCGCTGACCGCGTCGATGCTGGAGCGAGCCCGGTCCGGGGAGGTCGAGGTTCAGGCGAACGTCAACGGCGGCGACAAGCGGGACCTGGCGCTGCGCGCGACCCGCACCCGCTTTCGCGGGGCGCCCGTCTGGTACGCGTCGCTGCGAGACGCGGAGTCGCGACGCGAGACCGAAGAAGCGGAGCGGCGGCTGGTGCGCGGAGAACGTCTGCTCGCGCTCGGGCAGATGGCCGCGAGCGTGTCGCACGAGATCAACAACCCCATCGCGTACGTGCTCGCGAACCTCCAGACCCTGCAGCGCGCGATGCGCGCCGGCTCGCAGTGGGACCGCGACGCGGACGAGATGCTGGACGACGCATTGACGGGGTCCCAGCGCGTCGCGTCGATCGTCAGCGATCTGCAGACCTTCGCGCGCGTGCGGGACGAGGCGGTGACCCGCGTGCACCTGGACGTGGTGGCGAGGGCGGCGCTCAACCTGCTGTCGAGCCGCGTGCGGAAGTCGCGCGCGAAGGTGCAGATGGAGCTGCCGGAGGTCGCCCCCATCTCGGCCTTCGAGGGGCGCCTCATCCAGGTGGCGAGCAACCTGGTCGCCAACGCGCTCGACGCCCTCGAGGAGAGCGGCGGCACGGTGACGGTGCGGACGACCGAGGACGAAGCGGGCGTCTGCCTGATCGTCGAGGACGACGGGCCCGGCATGAGCGAGGAGACGCGCCAGCGCGTGTTCACGCCGTTCTTCACCACCAAGGGCAGCCGCGGCGGCATGGGGCTCGGCTTGAGCGTGTGCGCCGAGATCGCGGACCGACACGGGGGCACGCTCGCCCTCGACTCGCAGCTGGCGCAGGGCACGCGCGTCACGCTGCGGTTGCCCAGGGCCACCGGGCTCGAGGCGGAGCGGCCCGCGCCGACCCACAGCGGGACCCGGGCGCGCGTCCGAGGGGGGCGCATCCTGCTCATCGACGACGAGGAGCTCGTGCGCCGCGGCTACCGCCGCATGCTCGGCCGGCGCTTCGAGATCGAGACCGCCGCGAGCGGGCCGGACGCGCTGGCGCTCCTGGCGCGCGATGAGCGCTTCGACCTCGTGCTCTGCGACGTCGAGATGCCGGAGATGGATGGCCCGTCGGTGCTCGAGGCGATCGAGCGGCTGCACCCCGATCTCGCGCCCCGCTTCGTGTTCTGCACGGGCGGCGTCTTCACGGAGGCCAGCGTGCACGCGCTCGCGCAGCGCTCCGTGCCCACGGTGGCCAAGCCGCTCGACCTCGCCACGGTGCGAGACCTCGTCCATCGCTTCTCGAGCGACGAGGCCGCCGAAGGGTGACCCGACTCTCGATCCTCCACGACGCGGACGGAGTGGTGGTGGTCGACAAGCCGCCCGGGCTCGAGGCGACCGGCCGCACGCCCGACGATCCGGGCGGGGTCCAGCATCACCTCGCGGTCCAGCTGCGGCGGCCCGTCTGGGCCGTGCACCAGCTCGACCGCGACACGAGCGGGGTGCTGATCTTCGTCCGCAAGAGGTCGCTCGTCGCGCGCTGGCAGGAGGCGCTGGCGAGGGGCGACAAGCGCTACGTCGCGCTCGTGCACGGACGTGAGGGGCACGGGAGCGAGGCGTTCGAGCCGCGCACGATCGACGCGCCCTTGGCCTACGATCGCGGCGCGCGGCGATGGGTGGTGCGCGAGGGAGGTAAGCCGGCGCGCTCGACGGTGGAGGTCGTGTCGGTCGGCGCCGACGCGATGCGTGTGCATGTCACCTTGCACACCGGGCGCACGCACCAGGCGCGCGTGCACCTCGCGCACGTGGGCCACCCGCTGATCGGAGAGCGGCGCTACCGCACGCCTCCTTGCGAGCTGCACCCTCGGCACGCGCTGCACGCGGCGCGCGTCGCGGCCCTCGGGGCGGTGTTCGAGGCGCCGCTGCCAGAGGACCTGAGAGCGCTCGCGCGGCGGCTCGGGCTCGACGAGGGGTGAGAGTCCGCGCTCGTGGGTACGCAAGGATTGCGTAGCACAAGTTAACAAGTGAACACCGTCCCCTGTCCCCCAGAGCGGGGTCTCGGTTTGGGGCTACTCGGCGTCGGGGGCGGCGCCGGGGGCGAGGACCTGGAGGCGGGCGGCGCGGGGGACCTCGACGCGGGCCGTCTCTTCGAGCGCGGCGTCTTCGGTCATCTCGTCGACGTCGGCGCGGAGGGCGATCACGGCGTCGCCTTCGCGGCGCACTTCGTAGCGGGCGCCGGCCCCGGCCCACCAGCAGCGCGCCTGGATCAGGGCGTCCGCGGGGTCCTGGTGGTAGCAGGCGCCGGTCTCGGTGCCGAGGTCGCGGGCCACGCGCTCGCCGTCGGGCGCGATCCGCACGAGCAGGACCCGGGTGTGCGGGGTCTCGTTCTCGTCGGTGCCCGCGTCCGCGAAGCGCAGCGCGATGGCGTAGCTCGACGGCGGCGCCTCCGCCTCCTCCTCGGGCTCCTCGGCGGGCGGGGTCGCGGCGCCGCAGCCAGCGAGGAGGAGCGCGCTCAGGAGCAGCACGCGGCGGAGGGGGCGGTCGAGGTCGGGTCTCATTCGTCCGCCGTGATGCCATAGGAGCGCAGCTTGCGCTGCAAGGTTCGCCGATCGATGCCGAGGCTCGACGCGGCCTTGGTGATGTTGCCGTCGAGGCGCTCGAGGGTGCGCTCGATGTGCTTTCGCTCCACCTCGGCGAGGCTGAGATCCGCGTCGGACCCGACCGGGGGGCGCGAGGGCGCGGGCGGGCGCTCGCTGCGGCGCGGGCGTCCCCCTGGCTGCGCGAAGACGCTCGCGGCGAGCATGCGCCGGACGAGTGGGCCGTCGATGGTCCGCCCCGCCGCGAAGAGCGACGCGCGCCGCAAGACGTTGAGCAGCTCTCGCACGTTCCCCGGCCAGTCGTGCGCCATCAGCGCCTCCTTGGCGTCGCTCGACAGCTCGTGCGCGGGGCCGCCGAGCCTCGACAGCAGGTGGTTGGCGAGCGGCACCACGTCCTCGGGCCGGTCGCGCATGGGCGGCAGCACGATCGGGAAGACCTGCAGGCGGAAGTACAGGTCCTCGCGGAAGCGCCCCTCACGCACCTCGGTCCAGAGATCCCGGTTGGTCGCGGCGATGATGCGCACGTCGACCGAGATCTCGCTCGTGCCGCCGATGGGCCGGATGTTCTTGGTCTCGAGCGCGCGCAGGAGCTTCGCCTGGCTCTCGAGCGGCAGCTCCGCCAGCTCGTCGATGAAGAGGGTGCCGCCGTCCGCGTCGCGGAACAGCCCGTTGCGATCCCCGGTCGCCCCGGTGAACGCGCCCTTCTTGTGCCCGAACAGCTCGCTCTCGAAGAGCTCGCGCGGCACGCACGCGGCGTTCAACGCCACGAACGGCGCCGTGCAGCGCGGGCTCGCGAGGTGCACGCGCCGCGCGACGACCTCCTTGCCGGTCCCCGTCTCCCCGTACACCGCGACGGTCGCGTCGGTCGGCCCCACCTGCGCGATGAACCCGCGCACCTCTTCCATCGCGTCGCTCACCCCGATGAGCGGCGGCGCGAACTCCGTGTCGCCGCTGCGCTGCCCCCGTGACTCCGCGATGGCCTGGTTGAGGAGCGGCGCGAGCAGGTCGGCGTCGACGGGCTTCTCCAGGAACGAGAACGCCCCGAGCTTCATCGCCTCGACCGCGGCGGCCACGGTGCCGTGCCCGGTGAGCACCACGACGCGCGTGGTGGTGCCGCTCGAGCGCCGCAGCACGTCGAGCCCGTCGAGGTCTCCCATGCGCAGATCGAGCAGCGCCGCGTCGGGAGGGTCCGCCGCGTTGAGCCGGCCGAGCGCGGGCTCGCCCCCCGGCGCCTCGTCGACGTCGTAGCCGAGGCGGCGCAGCGCCTTCTTCATCGCGAAACGGAAGCTGTCGTCGTCGTCGATGACGAGGACGGTCCCGCCGGGCGCTCGCTCGGTCGCCTCGCTCACTCCGCCGCCTCCGGGCTCCGGCCGATCTGGACCAGCCGCTCCCCACGCTCCCCCGCGGCCGGGAGCGCGACCACCGCGCGCGCGCCGCCGCCTTCGCGGTTCTCGAGGCTCATCGTCCCGTTCATCGAGGTCACCAGCATGTACGAGGTGTAGAGGCCCAGCCCCGTGCCCTTGCCGGGCGGCTTCGTCGTGGCGAAGGGCTCGAAGAGCCGCCCCTCGATCTCCGTCGGCACGCCCGGCCCGTCGTCGTCGATCACGATCTCCACCCGCGGCCCGTCGCGCCGCGCGCCCACCCGCACCCCGCCCCGCGTGCCCTCGCGCACCGCGTCGTAGGCGTTCTGCAGCAGGTTCACCATCACCTGGACGAGGTGGTCCGGGTCGGCGGCCACGGTGTGCGCGGAGAGCTCCGCGCCGACCGCCACGGGCACGTTCTTTCGCGCCCCGGCGAAGACCAGCGCGCGGGCCCGCTCGACCACCGCGCCGAGCGGCACCGCCCCGTCGATCTCGCTCGCCGTCAGGTCTCGGCCCGTCAACAGTCCCTGCGTGATGCGACCGAGGCGCCGCGTCTCGTCGTGTACCAGCGCGGCGGACTCGGAGAGATCGTCGAGGAGATCGTCGAGCATCGGCTGCTGCGGATCGCCTCCCGACTGCTTGAGCGCGGCCACCATGTCCGCGGCCAGCGTCCGGATGGTGGCCAGCGGCGTGTTCAGCTCGTGCGCGACGCCCTGCGTGACCCGCCCCAGGCTCGCCAGGCGCTCGGCGAGGATGAGGCGCCGCTCGTTCACGAGCCCCGCGGTGCGATCCACGTACAGGTTCATCACCCGCTGGCCGTCGTGATCGGCGCCGAGCGGGAAGACCTGCATCTCGTAGATGCGCTCCTCGCCCTCGAGCTTGACCGCGAACCGGCAGTGGCCGGGCTCGCCCTCGTCGAGCGCGTTGCGCACGGGGCAGACCCCGGTCACGTCCTGCTCGCACGCGCGCACGTCGCCCGGGCACGCCCAGTGATCGTGGCCCTCGGGGATGGCGGGCGCGAGCTGCTCGGCGCGCTTGTTCCGCCAGATCACTACGCCGTCCTTCTCGACGACCTCGAGCCCCGCCTCGAGCTCGTCGAGCGTGTTGGTCAGCACCTCCAGCTCGAGCGCCGCGCGCTCCCGCGCCTCGGCCAGCGCGCGCTCCCGGTGGCGGAGCTGCCGCACGGCGTGGTTCACGAGGTAGGCGACCGAGCCGACGGTGGTCGCGAAGGCGACGATCTCGGCGAAGAGGTCCCACGGCCAGACCGGGTCCCAGCGCCCGATCTGGAGCGCGGGCACGTGCTCGGTGACGAGGAGCAGGCCGGAGAACAGGAGCGCGGCGAGCGCGGCGATGACCGTCGGGCGCGCCCCGCCCAGGATGCCGACGATGGCGACGTGGAAGACGTAGTACCCGATGAACGGGGTCCGCATGCCGCCCGCGGCCCAGAGCACGACGGTGAGCACGAGCATGTCCACGACCGCCTGCCGCACCGCCTCGTGCGTGCCACGCGTGGCCACCTTCCGGTGACGCCGCCAGAGCACGAAGTTGTAGACGCCGGCGCACCCCACGGTGCCGAGCAGCACCGGCCAGCTGACGCCGGGGAAGAAGCCGAGGGACGCCACGCCGGCGGCGAAGAGGATGCCGGCGAGCGCGATCCAGCGCAGACGGATCAGCCACCGCATCCGATCGACGGAGAAGTCGTCGGGCTCGTTGCCCACGAAGGGGCGCGAGTGCCGGATGCCGAGGGCCATGGCGAGGAGGATGGGGTCGCGGCGCCGCGTTGGACAGCGCCGCGCCCCCAGTCTGCCGGCCCGGGCGTGGCTCCGCTACTCGGCCACCTACTCGGCCGAGGCGCTCAGGAGGCGGGCCGAGCGGACCGCGAGCACGTAGGCCTGGCGGGCGCGCGGATCGGACTGCACCTCCTCCACGCCCCAGCGGTGCATGTAGGCGAGGGCGGCCGCGTGCATGTCGAGCGCCGCGTAGGTGCGCTCCGAGCAGGCGTGCGCGGGCACGGGGGTGACGGTCGAGGCCCCGGCGGTGCCGAGCGCCCGCGCGCATCGGGCGAGGGCCAGCTGGGCGGTGGCGAGGGCGTCGTCCATGCGACCGGTGGCCTCGTAGGCCTCGGCCAGGCGATGCAGCGTGGCCGGCTCCTGCCGGACGTCCGCGCTCGCGGCGCCGAGGGCGGCGATGGCCAGCTGGGGACGATCGAGCGCGAGATACTGCTCGGCGAGCTCGCGCGCGAGCCGGGGATCGTCCCGGTGGGTGGCGAACGCGTCCTCGAGGGCCGCGAGCCCGTCGGCGCCGCGGGCCGCGCGATCGGCGTCGATGGCGGCCGCGGGCTCCGCGAGGGTGAGGGTGGCCCAGGTCACGAGCAGGGCACCCAAGAGGACCACGTTCACCTTCGTCTCCATCGATCTCCCTCTGGCTGCGAGCTGCGCGCGTGAGCGCCGGGTCCGTTCGACAAGGGCTTCGCGCCCAGGTTCCGCCGGGGTCCGAAAAAAATCCGGACGCCCCTCCGGAGTACGGAGCGACGTCGGCCCGTCTCCCTTGGGTTTGCGCGCGCCCCTCCGGCTCCGTACGTTCGCGCCCGTGGCCACCCCCCTCTCGCTCCCGGGCGCCAAGGCGACGCTGATCCTCTCGCTCAGCATGACCGTGCTCGGCGTGGCCGGCGTGGCCATCGGCTACGGCGAGCTCACGGGCGGGGCGATGGCGCTCGAGGCGCCTCCCGGCGCGTCCGAGGCGGCGCGCGAGGCGGCGGCGAGGCTGGAGGAGGGCCTGCGGGGCGACCCGATCGGGCACGCGCTGGGCGCGGCGAACCTGGTGGTCTCGGGCCTGCTCGTGCTCGCCAGCTTCATGCTGACGCTCCGGCGAAAGACCGCGCTCTGGTGGGCCGGCCAGGCGGTGGCGGCCAACGCGCTCTTCGCGATCGCCAAGCCGGTGGCCCGCTGCGCGACTCTGCTGCCCTTCGCGGCGGAGCTCGTGGCCTTGCAGGACGATCCGACGCTGACCACGTTCCCGGCCGAGACGGTCACCGCGATGATGCAGGGCGCCCTCGCCGGCTGGTTCGTGCTCGAGGCGCTGATCCTGCTCGCGATCTACTTCATCCTCTTCCGGCTCTCCCGGCGCGAGGCGGTCCGGGCCTTCGTCACGCGCGAGGCGCCGGAGTAGCCGCCGCCGCGAGCGCGGCGAGCAGCTCGTCCTTCCGGACCGGCTTGACCAGGTGGGCGGCGAAGCCCGCCTCGACGCTCTTGGCGCGGTCGCTGGACTGGCCGTAGCCCGTGACGGCGACGATGCGCACCGGCCCGCGCTCGAGGAGGCGCCGCCCCAGCTCGTAGCCGTCCATCACGGGCAGGCCGATGTCGACCACCGCGAGCTCGAAGCGCGCGTCCCTGGCGAGCGCGAGCGCGGCCGGGCCGTCGTGGGCCACGCTGACCTCGTAGCCCGCGCGCTCGAGCACGTGGGCGAGCATGAGGGCCGCGTCCTCGTTGTCGTCCACGAGCAGCAGCCGCTGCCCCTGCGGGCGCTGGACCGCGCGCGGCGCGGGGCTCGCCGTCGTCGGCTCGGCGGCGCTGGCCGGCAGCCGGACCTCGACCGAGGTGCCGCGGCCCGGCCCGTCGCTCGCCACGCTCACCGCGCCACCGTGCAGCTCCACCAGGCTCCGCACGAGCGGCAAGCCCAGCCCGAGCCCGCCCTGCAGCCGATCGATGCCTCGCGCGCCCTGCGTGAAGGGCTCGAAGATGCGGGGCAGCAGCTCGGGATCCACGCCGATCCCGTCGTCGGAGACGCGCACGACCCGCTCCGCCCCTTCGTCCGTGGCCACGACCGAGATGTTCCCGCCCGCGTCGGTGTACTTCGCCGCGTTGGTCAGCAGGTTGGCGAAGATCTGCGAGAGGCGGATGGGGTCGCCGTCGACGACGAAGCCCTCGGCGACGTCGATGTCGAGGTGGTGTGCCTTCTGCTCGAAGAGGGGGCTGGCCAGCTCGGCCGCGCCCTCGATCACCCGGGCGAGCTCGACCGGGCGGCGCTCGAGCTCGACCTTGCCGCGCGTGATGCGCGAGATGTCGAGCAGGTCGTCCACGAGCTGGATCATGTGCCGCACGTGGCGGTCGATCGCCGCGCGCTCCGCGTCGTGCCCGCCGCGCTCCTCCATCAGCTCGAGCGCGGTGAGGATCGGCGCGAGCGGGTTGCGCAGCTCGTGGCCCAGCAGCGCGAGGAACTCGTCCTTGCGCTGGTTGGCGACCTGCAGCTCCTGCTCCACGCGCTTGCGCTCGATCGCGATGGCCGCGGTCCGGTTGAGCATCTGCACGATCTGCCGCTCGTCCGCCGTCGGGGCGCGCGGCTCGTCGTAGTAGATGGCGAACGTCCCGAGCACGCGGCCGTCCGCGGCCCGGATGGGCGTGGACCAGCACGCGCGGAGGCCGTGCGCGAGCGCGAGGTCCGCGAAGTCGACCCAGAGCGGGTCGGTCGCGATGTCCTCGACCAGCACCTCGCGGTCGTCGTGCGCGGCGGTCCCGCAGGAGCCGACCGCGGGCCCGATCGTCACGCCGTGAATGGCCTCGTTGTAGGGGCCCGGGAGGCTGGGCGCCGCGCCGTGTCGCAGCGTCCCCGACTCGCGGTCGAGGAGCAGCACCGAGCCCCGGAGCCGCCGCAGGGCGTGACGCTCGATGGCGCGGACCAGGCCGTCCAGGGTCGGCGCGAGCTCCGCCCCGCTCGCGATCTGCTCGAGCGCCACGCGCTGGTCGGCGAGGATCGCGGCCGTGCGCTCCGCCTCCGCGCGGGCGGCGTGCGCCTGCTCCTCGCTGCGCCGCACCTCCCCGTAGAGGCGCGCGTTGTCGAGGGCGACCGCCGCGTGGGCCGCCAGCGCGACCGTCAGCCGCTCGTGGCGGTCCGAGAAGCGGTGGGGCTCCGGGTGCGCGAACACCAGGCCGCCGAGCACATCGCCGTTGCGGCTCTGGATCGGCACGGCGAGCACGCTGGCGGCCCCGGGGAGCGCGCGCTCGGTCGTGCGAAGGACCCGCCCCCCGCGGATGGCCTCGAGGATCGACTCGTCGGCCCCGATGGCGTCCACCAGCGCCTCGGACCCGGCGCGGGCCACGCACCGCGAGTCGTCGCAGCGGATGAGGGCGCCGGCGTGGGCGTCGGCCAACGCCATCGCCTCGTCGGTGATGCGCTGAAGCAGCCGGCCCTCGTCGAGCTCCTGCGCGAAGGAGATGGCGATCCGGTGCACGGTGTCGCCGAGCCGCTCCTGCTCGAGCCGCTTGCGCTCGGTGATGTCCTGGGAGGTCCCGAACATGCGGAGCGGCCGCCCCGCCTCGTCGCGCTCGATGCGGCCGAGGGTCTGCTGCACGCCGATCGTGCCGTCCGGGCGCCGGATGCGCAGCTCGATGGCGTAGTCCTCGTCGCCCTCGAGCGCCTTCCGCAGCGCCTCCTGGACGCGGGGTCGGTCCTCCTCGAGGATCCGGGAGAGGAACGCCTCGTAGCTCGGCTCGAAGGTCTCCGGGTCCTGGCCGTGCTGGCGAAAGACCTCGCTCGACCAGGTGACCTGCCCCGTCGCGACCTCCCACTCCCAGCTGCCGATCCCCGCCAGGCGCTGCGCGTCGGCGAGCTGCGCCTCGGCGCGCTTGCGGGCGGTGATGTCCTGCACCGAGGCGAGCCACCCCTCTTCCTCGCCCCCGTCACCGAGGATCGGCGCGACCAGGAGCTGCACGTCGATGCGGGCGCCGTCCTTTCGGCAGAAGCGCAGCTCGAAGCCCTCGGCGGGCGCGTCGCCGGCGATGGTGCTGGCGAAGGCGGCCTCGATGCGCCCGCGCTCCTCGGGGGGCCAGTACGCGAAGGGCGCCGTGGCCCCGAGCAGCTCCTGCGCGTCGAAGCCGAGCATGCGGCAGAAGGCGGGGTTGACGTACCTCTGCACGCCGTCGGCGTCGACCACCGAGAGGCCAGCCTGGGTGGCCCGCTCGATGGCCGAGAGCATCGCGCTCGCCGACGGGCGCGACGCGCCGTGATCGCTCGTCATTCCTTCGCAGCGTGTAAGGGGTTGGTGCGGCCAGCAAGCCCCCGATCGCCTCCTGGACCGGGTATTCTCCCCGGATGGCGGGGAAGTCTCCGGTCGACCGCATCGTGAAGATGCTCGAGGACGAGGCGCCGGAGCGGCGCATGGCGGCCGCGATCGTGCTGGGCGAGCTGCGCCCCAAGGGCGCGGCGGTCGTCCAGGCGCTCGGACGCGTGATCGCCGATGACGGCCCCGCGCTGCAACGCCACGCGCTGGACGCGCTCCGGTCCATCGGCGTGACGAAGGGCGCCCTCCGCTGGCTCTGGCCTCTGCTCGAGAGCCGCGACGCGGCGGTGCGCGAGGCGGCCAGCGCGGCGATCGCGTCGGTCGGCGACTCGGTGGTCGAGGACGTCAAGGCGCGCCTGGCCGAGGCGGAGGGAGACGCGCGGCGCGCGCTCGAGTCGATCCTCAGCCGGCTCGGGGGCAAGGAGGCCTTCGACGCGCTGCTCGACGCGCTCGAGGCCGGAGACGAGGAGTCGAACCGGGCCACCGCGCTCGAGCTGCGGGCGCACGTGAAGCGCGCCGACGCGGCGACGCGGCGCAGCTACCGGACGAGGCTCGAGAGGTTCTTGAAGCGGCTCGCGGGCGCCGACGCGGCCCGGTCCGCGAGCGCCACGGCCGCCGCCGTGAAGGTGCTCGGCTTCCTCGAAGATCCCAGGACCGCCCCGACCTTGCTCGCGCTCGCGCGCGACGAGACGCGGCCGGCCTCGGTGCGGCAGGAGGCGCTGATCGCGCTCCGCTTCTCGATGGCAGGCGGCGCGTCCGCCGACGTCGTGAAGGCGCTCGTCGGCGCGGCGGGGGACGAGGACCGAGCGCTGGCCCAGACCGCGATGATGACCCTGGCCGGGATGGACCTGCCGGCCAGCCTCGCGCCCGCGCTCAGCGCGCTCGCCCTGCACCGCGAGATCGACCGCGCCCGCATCGCCATCGACAAGCTGGGGACCCTCGGCGGGAAGCAGGCCACGGAGACCCTCGTCGACATCGTGGCCCGGGGCGACAAGCGACGCGCCGAGATGGCGGCCGAGGCCCTCGAGGGGCGCGACGACGCGACGGCGCCGCTGGTGGCGCTGCTCGCCGAGACGAGCGAGCTGGAGCGGGCCAAGCTGGTCGCCCGGGCGCTGGAGAGTCGTCGGGACGCCCTGAGCCCGGCGATGCGCAAGAAGCTCCTCCAGGGCGGCGTGGCGCGGCTGACCGCGGGCGACGCGGCGTGGACGCCCGCGCTCTCGCTGGTGGTGGAGCGCGACGCGAAGAAGGTCGGCGAGGCGCTCCGCGCGGAGGCGGGCAGGCTCCGCAAGGCGCGCAAGGGCGAGGACGAGGCGCGCGTGCTGCGGGGGCTGTCGAAGCTCGGGCTCGCGTCCGACGACGATGTCTACCGGCTCGCGTCGATCCGGCTGAAGGAGAGCAAGCTCGACCCGCGCGGTCGCCGCTCGGACCGCGCGCTGTCGCTGCTGGCGGAGCTGCAGCGCGGCGGCTTCGACGTGAGCAAGGCCCTGCGCGCCGATCGGGGTGTGGGGCTCGAGGAGATGTATTACGTCGGCTTCTGCTTCCTCGAAGACGACCTCGGCGGCGAAGAGCTGCTCGAGGAGGTCGTGAAGAAGGGTGGCCGCAAGAAGATCGCCAAGGCGGCGAAGAACAAGCTCGCGCTGGCGGAGAGGTGAACGAACGATGGCGGACGAGAACGAATTCCAGAGCGCGGTCGACCGCGTGCAGAAGCTCCCCAAGAAGCCGGGCAACGACGCGCTGCTCGAGCTCTACGGCCTCTACAAGCAGGCCACCACGGGCGACGTCAGCGGCAAGCGCCCCGGCATGCTCGACCTGCGAGGGCGCGCGAAGTTCGACGCCTGGGCCTCGCGCAAGGGCATGAGCGCGGCCGACGCGCGCGCCGCGTACGTGTCGGTCGTAGAGCGCCTGGAGCGTTCCAGCTAGCTAGCGGCTGGCCGAGGCGGGCACGTCGCGGAAGCGGTCCAGCATGTCCGGGCCGAGGGGATCCTCGCCCGAGAGGTGACGCTCCAGGAGATCGAAGGCGTCGAAGCCCCAGAAGAGCTCGTCCTTCACGCCCACGGTCGGCACCCCGAAGACGCCGGCCTCGATGGCCCGCTCCGTCCCGCGCCTCAGCGCCGCTTTGATCTCGGGCGCCTGGGCCTGCGCCAGCAAGGCGTCCGGGTCGAGGCCGGCCTCTTCGGCCGCGGCGCGCACGGCCTCGGGGCGATCGACGCCGCGGATCTCGGCGTCTCCCCAGGTCGCGGCGAAGAGCGCGTCGACGAGCGCGCGCTGGGCCTCTGCCGGCGCGGCGAGCGTGGCGCGCAGGGCGAGCAGCGGGTTGAAGGGGTGCGACGGCGGCGGCGAGAGCGGCACCCCGAGCAGGCGCGCGCGGCGGAGCGTGTCCTTGAACACCCAGATCCGCTTGGCGGGGATCTCGGCCGGGCCCTTCTGGCCGTGGTGGTTCAACAGCCCGGCGAAGAGCAGCGGACGGGGGCGAACGGTGGCGCCGTGGCGCTCGGCGAGCGCGTGGATCTGTGTCCAGCCGAGGTAGGCGTAGGGGGAGATGAAGTCGAAGTGGAAGTTCAGCTCCATGCCCTCCCCTTATCACGGGGCTCCCTTCCCGGCGCCCGGGGTGCTACATCGCCCCGACCATGAGCAACGAGAAAGGTCCGAGCTTCGCTGACCTCTTCGCGGCGGAGGAGATGCCGCAGGGGCGCAGTCGCCGCTTCTCGGTCGGCGACGCCGTCGAGGGCGTGGTCGCGCACATCACCGCCGACGCGGTCTTCGTGGATCTGGACGCCAAGCAGTCCGGCCTCTTCGAGAAGCACGCGCTCCTCGACCACGAAGGCAACCTGCGGGTGAAGGTCGGCGACACGGTCAAGGGCCAGGTCGTCGCCATCGAGGGCGCCTCGCAGCAGATCAAGCTCGGGACCTCGCTCGGCAAGGACGCGGGCGTCGAGCAGCTCGCCGCCGCCCACGAGCAGGGGCTGCCGGTCGAGGGGACCATCACCGGGGTGAACAAGGGCGGGGCCGAGGTCCAGGTGGCCGGCCTCCGCGGCTTCTGCCCCTTCTCCCAGCTGGACACCCGCTACGTCGAGGACCCCGCCAGCTGGGTGGGACAGACGCACCTCTTCGTCATCGCGGAGCTGAAGGACCGCGAGGTCGTGCTCTCGCGTCGCAGGCTCCTCGAGCGCGAGGCGGCCGCGGCGCGCGAGACGCTGATGGAGAAGCTCGACGAGGGCGCGACGGCGCGCGGACGCGTGACGCAGGTCCGTGACTTCGGCGCCTTCGTCGACCTCGGCGGGGTGGAGGGCCTGATCCCGGTCCGCGAGCTCAGCCACGACCGCGTGCAGCGGGCCGACGACGTGCTCTCGGTCGGCGACGTGGTCGAGGTGAAGGTCACGCGCATCGAGCAGGACGGCGGCAAGACAAAGATCACGCTCTCGCTGAAGGCGCTCGCCGCCGATCCGTGGGACGGCATCGAGACGATCGCCCCCGTCGGCAAGGTCCTCGGTGGGCAGGTCACGCGGCTGGCCGACTTCGGCGCCTTCGTGCGGCTCGCCGCGGGCGTCGAGGGCCTCTTGCACGTCTCGGAGCTGGACGCGCGCGTCGAGCACCCGTCGGAGCAGCTCGAGGTCGGCCAGCAGCTGCTGGTCGTGGTGCGCGACGTCGACCGCAAGCGCCAGCGCCTCTCCCTGACGCTGGCCCAGGAGGGCGCGCAGGCGGGGGAAGAGGCCAAGAACCTCCGACCGGTCCAGGGCGCGCTCGTCACCGCGACGGTCGAGAAGCACGAGCGCTTCGGCGTCTTCGCGCAGGTGGCCGGGACCAAGGGGCGCGCGGGCCGCGGCCTCGTGCCGATGGCCGAGACGGGCCTCCCGCGCGGCGCCGACGTGCGCAAGGAGCTGCCCATCGGCACGGAGATCCGCGCCAAGGTGGTCGACGCGACCGAGGGCAGGATGCGGCTGAGCATGCGCGCGGCGAAGGATGACGCCGAGCGCGCGGTCTTCGACGACTACCGTCAGCAGCAGGAGAAGAAGGGCGGCATGGGCACGCTCGGCGACCTGCTCAAGGCCAAGCTCGAGAAGTGAGCGCGGATCGGTGAGCACCGAGCGCAAGCCGCTCGAAGCGTACATCGAGCGGGTCGGCCACCGGAGCCGCCCGCTCAACGATCTCTACGCGTTCCTGCTGCGGAGCTCCTGGCTCCGGGTGATGGAGCTGGCGGCCGCGCTCTTCCTCACCGCCAACGCCTCCTTCGCGCTGCTCTACTGGCTCGTCCCCGGCTCGATCGCGAACACCGACGGGAGCTACCTGGACGCGTTCTTCTTCAGCGTGCAGACCTTCGCCGCCATCGGCTACGGCTTCATGTACTCGCAGGGCGTCTACGGGAACGCGATCGTCTGCCTCGAGGCCTTCGTCTCGCTCTTCTGCGTCGCGATGCTGACCGGCATCGTCTTCGCCAAGTTCGCGCGCCCCCGCGCGCGTGTGCTCTTCAGCGACAACTGCGTGATCGAGGTCCGCGACGGCGTGCGCACCCTGACCTTTCGCGCGGCGAACGAGCGCGGCAACGACGTCGTCGAGGCCACGGTGAGCGTCAGCGCCTTGGTCACGACGCACACACGAGAGGGCGCGCGCATGCGCCGGTTCTACCCCCTGAAGCTCGAGCGGAGCGCGTCCCCGTTCTTCATGCTGAGCTGGCAGGTCTTCCATCCCATCGACGAGGAGAGCCCGCTCCACGGCCTCACCGTCAACCAGATGCGCGCCGAGGACGTGCGCCTCGTGGTCTCCCTGACGGGCCTCGACGGCACCTTCAACCAGACCATCTACGCCCGCCACCTCTACTGGGCCGAAGACATCCTCGAGGGACACCGCTTCGTCGACGTGATGGAAGACATCGGCGGCGGCCGCACCCGCATGGACTTCCGCAAGTTCCACCTCGTCGAGGCCCAGAGCGCCCGACACCTCTCACCGCGCGACTGACCCGCCCGAGAGTGGAGCGCAATCGATCGCCGCCCCGAAGCGAGCGAAGCGAAGCGAGCCCCGACCATCCCGGTCGGCCCAGCCGACCCGGAAGCGAGCGAAGCGAAGCGAGCCCCGACCATCCCGATCGGCCCAGCCGACCCGGAAGCGAGCGAAGCGAAGCGAGCCCCGACCATCCCGCCCGTCCGACCAACCGCCGACCCGAAAGCGAGCGAAGCGAAGCGAGCCCCGACCATCCCGCCCGTCCGACCAACCGCCGACCCGGAAGCGAGCGAAGCGAAGCGAGCCCCGACCATCCCGGTCGGCCACCGCCGACCCGAAAGCGAGCGAAGCGAAGCGAGCCCCGACCATCCCGGTCGGCCACCGCCGACCCGAAAGCGAGCGAAGCGAAGCGAGCCCCG